>MFRQ01000025.1 GCA_001784615.1 Candidatus Melainabacteria bacterium RIFOXYA2_FULL_32_9 | reverse complement strand
GAAAATGTCTTGCAAGGCAACTTGTTAACATTGTTTGGAAAATTCTTAAAGATTAATCTTTTTTAAAAATCGATAGAAATATCTAACCTACTTTACTGTTTTATCCTAATATTCGATCACACTAATTTTGAATAAATTACCACTCAAGATTTTTTGTCATATTTAGGATATCAGGTAAGATTCTTTCACATGTCATTCTGAGGAGAGAAGTGACGTGAGAAACGCATTGTTATACTCTTTTGAGATTGCCACGCAAGTATGATTATTTCTTAAAATTACGATTCATGGCTCGCAATGACAGAAGAACTTTTATAGATTTTATTTTAGCAATTTTAAAAGAGCTTTTCTTTTTTCAGGAGAAGTAAGTAGTTCATTTAAAAGTTTTAATTCTTCATCTGTAAGATTATATTTATTTTTTAACTCTTGTAAAGAATGAATAGATTCATTTTTGATGAACATCTCACCTTCACCAGCTAAAAGCCAATTGATATTTACGTTAAATTTATCTCTTAATATTTCCAAGTATTCTAAAGGAGGTTTTCTTTCTTCTCTTTCATAACCCCCAAGCGTTCTTGCTGGAATATTCACAATTTGAGAAAATTCTTCCATAGTTAATTTTTTATTTTGCCTAACTTGCTTCAATCTATTACCAATACTCATTTTTATTTATCACCATACTAGATTAATGTTTACAAAAGCTTCTCAAAGTGTGTTGACAATTTTACTCAAATAGTGTAGTCTAATAACATATCAAATTGATTAAATTTTTATTTAAAGATACCATAAAAAGCCATGAAAATTTATGGCTTTGGTTTGAGTTTTGTATTTCGTAAAAACTTTAATGCTATAATGATATATAATTTTAGTATTATATATCATTATAAATTTGAATAAAGCATATAAAATATGTCTTTTTCTTGAAAAAGGATTAATGAAATTTGCCAAACAAAAGAGGATTTACATTAGCAGAAATATTAATTACTCTGATTACAGTTGGAATAATTGCTGCACTTACCGTTCCTGCTTTAATTCAGAATGTTCAAGATAATATAAACAGGAGTGCATGGAAAACAGCTTACGCAAATTTTGATCAAGCCACCAAAAGAATTCTTATAGATTATGGAGGTAGTTTTAAGGGTATATTTGAAAATAATAATGATCTTGGTAATAAATATAAAGAATATATGACATACACAAAAACTTGTTTAGAAGGGACAAGTCAAGGTGATTGTTGGCATGCTAGTGGAGTTATCAAAAGCTATGCAAACCCTAATAATGTTATAATCGCTCAATGGGAAAATGGAAGTAGCTTTATATTGAATAATGGTATGTTAGTTTATTTCTTTTCTGTAGACAAAGATTGTAATAATGATGACTGTGGCGATATTGTTATAGATGTTAATGGTTTTAAAAAACCAAATAGAATAGGTTATGATATATTTGGGATTACAATATATACAAATAAAGTAAAACCATGGGGAGATGGCAATAATTGTTCAAATGGGGGGGAAGGTTGTTCATCATATTACCTTTTGCATTAAAGAATTAGTCAAACAATTGATACTTTTATTTACCAATACAGAAGTTAGAGAAAATATTATTGATAATCTCCTCAGAAACAACCTCTCCGGTTATTTCCCCCAAAAATAATAGGACTGATTTTAGGTCTATAGATATAAAATCTTGAACCTCTCTATTTTTAGAAGAATTTAAAGCATGGAGTAGAGAATTTTTAGCATTTTTTAAGCATTCTTGCTGCCTTATGTTAGTGGAAAAATCACTATTTACAGATAAATCTATAGAAAAAATTATTTTTTCTATTTCTTTTTTGACCAAATCCAGTCCTTGATAAGTTTTTGACGATACATAAATTACATCATTATCATTTATTTTACATGTCATTAAATCGGCTTTTGTTCCTATTTTTACAAGAGGTTTATCTTTTACTTCTTCATAAATAATCTTGTCTGCAGTACTCATGCCTTGTGAAGAATCATATAAAAATAAAACCAGATCAGCTTCTTTAATACAGGCTTTTGCAATATTTATACCTATAGATTCTATATAATCACTTGAACATTTGCTTGCTAATTCTCTAATTCCTGCAGTATCAATTAAAGTAATCGGAACTCCACCAATATCAATAATTTCTTGAATAATATCTCTTGTTGTCCCTGGAATATCGGTGACAATAGATCTTTCTATGTTAAGTAAAGAATTAAATAAAGAAGATTTACCTACATTAGGCTTTCCGACAATAGCTACTTTTAAGCCATATCGCATTAAGTTAGAAGTTGAAGCGGTATTTAAAGCAAAATTGATTTTTTCTATCAAAAAATTAATTTTTTCTTCAATATAACTATATTCAAGTTCATCAACCTCTTCAGGAAAATCTATTGCGGCAGTCATTAACGATAATAAATTTACTAAATCTTCTCTTAAACTACTTATATATAAAGAAAGTTTACCTGTTAGATTATGAGCTGAAATAGAGGAAAAAACATCTGTTTTTGAGTGAATTAAATCAAGAACAGCTTCTGCTTTACTTAAGTCCATTTTTCCATTTAAAAAAGCTCTTTTAGTAAATTCTCCAGCTTCTGCCATTCTTGTCCCTGATTCAAGACAAAGGTTGAGGACACTTTTAACAATATTAACTCCGCCATGACAATGTATTTCAATTACATCCTCGCCGGTATAACTTTTTGGAGCTTTAAATGCAAGAACAATAACTTCATCTAAAGGAGTAAAATCAACTAAATCATTAACCAGCGAATGTGACTTAGTCATCTCACAATGGCATGGGGTATTATTGGAAGAATTAGCAACCGGAGACAGTGGCTTAGTCACATTGTAATAACACGAGGTATTACTGGAATGATTGATGACTTGAGACAGTGACTTAGTCACCCAGCCATGATAAACTTTTCCGGCTTCAAAATCAGGCACTTTTTTTTCATTAAATTTACTGGAAAATATTCTGGAAATTATATTAAAAGAATTTTCTCCACTGATTCTAATAACACCAACCCCACCAGTTCCAAGTGGGGTTGCTATTGCTGCTATTGTATCTTTTATATTATTTATTACCATTTATTTTTTTCTTTTTTTCTTCTTAGGTCCAGAAATTTGTGGTTGACTGGCTGTTTCATCTTCAGAAACTTCTTTTCCTGTAACTGTTTTAACTTCTGAAGGAATCTCATCAACAATAGTTTTAGATTTAGAAACTTTTTCTTTTTCTATGCTTTTATTAATCATAACTGTTTGAATAACTTGAATTATATTACTTACAACCATATATAAAAGAACACCGGCTGGAATTGGGAAGAAAATAAACATTGAAGTGATCATTACAGGCATTATTTTGCCCATTTGATCTTGCATAGCCTTTTGAGAAGGATCCATTGCTGTAGCACTGCTCTGAGTTGTCATTACTTTCTGAGATAAAAACATTGTTATACCAAAGAGTAATATTAGAGCCAGAACATCATAATTAAATGTTGTTTTTACTCCTTCTGTTTCAATTTGAGCTGCAAGAGAAGAATCCGTTTTATTAAAAGTAATATGTTCAATTTCCTTAGTACTATTATTAATTACCGGAATATCAATTTTTTGAACTTCGCTTAATTTACCAGATGGTAAATCGAGTTTATCCAAATTAACCTGTAAGCTTAAAGCTTCTCCAGGAATAACTTCCTGTTTTTGATCTTTATTTATAAAGATTTTGTTTGGATCTTCAACCTTAACGTCCTTGATAATACCCTCTTTTGTATAAACAGTCACATATTTACCACTTGAGAATGTATCTCCTTTTACAACACCAAAGCGTTGATCACCTGCTTCTCCGGCATGACTTCTAATAGGAGCATCAAGTCTACTTATAAAGAAGAAAGATGAATTACCAGCAACTTCTATAAATTGAGGACTAATAAGAGCTGTATAAAGCAAAATAAATATAGGCATTTGGATTAGTAAGGGGAAACATCCTCCAAAAGGATTGAAACTGTGTTCTTTGTAGAACTCCATCATTTTCTTTTGCATTACTTGAGGATCACTTTTATACCTATTTTGTATTTCTTTAAGTTTTGGAGATAATTCCTGCATTTTTTTCATTGATTTTTGCTGGGACACACTTAAAGGCCACATAACTACTCTGACCAAGACAGTCAAAAGTATAATTGCCCAGCCGTAACCACCTGCTATTTGACTTAAACCTTTTAATATTTCTACTGTAATCGTTGTAAAATCCACTATTATAACCTCATTACAAATTAATATACTTATGGAACCGGATCAAAACCACCCGGATTTAATGGATGGCATTTTATTATTCTTAATATACCAAGAGAGCACCCTTTTAAAAAGCCGTATTTAATAATGGCTTGTTTTGTGTATTCAGAACAAGATGGATAAAATCTGCATACACGAGGAGTATATTTTGAGACTTTCTGATAAATTTTTATTAATAAAATTGCTATTTTTTTCATTTTTTTTGTTTTTATAACTAGAGCCGTTTAAATTTAAATAAAATAAAATATTTAATTTCCCATCAAATCTGGATTTCCATACCGTTTATTAGCTTTCCTTAAGCACTCTACAATATTATCATATACTTCTTTGTAATCAACTTCAAGAATATTTGGCCTTGCTATAAAAATTAATGTTTCCCACTGATTTATAGGAATTTTTGTAGTCTTTTTTATATTTCTATAAGCTTCTCTCATTAACCGTTTAATATAATTTCTTTTATTAGCTCTTTTATGAACTTTTTTTCCAACAACAAAGCCTACTCTGGGAGATGTTTCTAAAGAATTTTTTAATTTTCCTGTATATAAAATAAGTAGTGAAGTTGCTACAGATCTTTTAAGATTGTAAGTATAACCAAATTCACTACTTTTTCTAAGTCTTTCAGGCTCCGGTAACACCTTTATGCCCTATTTTTAGCCACGATTGCTATTTTATGGCGCCCTTTAGCTCTTCTTCTGTTAAGTACATTTCGGCCGTTTGGGGTGCTCATTCTTTCTAAAAAACCGCTTTTACGTTGTCTTTTTCTCTTTGTTCCTTCGAGTGTGCGTCTCATTTCTTGAACTCCTTTTATATTTCGTTTTGTTTATTGATTTTCCAATTTAAGGTTTTTACAAACATGTTTTTGAGTATAACACTAAATTATCATACATAAAAAAAATTTTTTTGGGAACTTAACTACATTATCATATCATTGATTATCCCAATGAAGATTATAATTTGTATATTAGGACTTAATTCATGTAATAAATCATTTTCCCTGGCTCTCCTCATTATATAACAAACAAAACATGCAATTTGACTATATTTAACATGTTTTAATTCTAAATAAATATTACAAATATCATGAAAAACTAGCAATTATTTCTAAAATATATACTTTATATAATATATATATTAAAAAACAATTAATCATTATAAAATCAAAAAGGGGGAGAGTATATGATTAACTGTAAAAATACTATAGGAAATATGGATTTACTATTAAATAAAAACTTTAGTTTAGGTGGAAATCCTGTTCAAGGAACACCACAAGGGCAAGGAAATAAAAACGACATAAGTATATTTGAGGCTTTGAAGAATGATTCGAAGCCTCAATCTTTTTCTAATGATTTTTCAAAATTTGATACACAAGCTCCAGCATTAGATACTAATGAAACATTAAAATCATTCATTCAAACATTAATGACTTTAGTAAGTAATTTAGCAGCTAAAAATCAAATTCAAAACAATCCTGCAGCAGCACCAACCGCTACACAAGGAGCATTAACTCCACCAGCAACAAATCCAACAACACCAACACTAGGTGGAGATAAACAAGTTCAAGGTGATAAAACAGGAAAACTTTCACAAGCAATGCAATTAGTTAAAGACTACGTACAAAAAACAGGAAATTTAAAATTAATGCAAGCGTTACAAGATCCAAAACTTCAAATAATGGGCGCAGATCTTCCAGCTATGGCACTAGGAATGCAAGAAGATAATACTATTCAATTAAATAATAAAAACATGGATCAAAGATCAGTAGAAGAAATAGCCTCTACACTAATTCACGAACTTAACCATTACTCATTAAACACAACTAACTCCCTAAAACAAGAAATGCAATGTGAACAAATAGCAGAAGATTTCTTAGATTACCTAGGAAAAGGTGAATTTGATGATGCAAACGAAGTCGCACAAATAGATGAATCAGTTAGAACCAGATACAAAGGAATGGGTCTTCCAGAAACAGCTTAAGTATTTAATGCATAAAATAAAGCATTAATTCCCAGAGAGAGCATAGCCCTATTTACCCCTATTAAAAAGACTGCCCCAAAGGTGGTCTTTTTAATGTCAATTTTCAAACTTTGGTAATATTTATTACCTAACTTAAGATATAGACTAAAGCCTTTGAAACAGTCAGACTTAATTTAAAGCTATTAAGGAACAAACAAAAAAATATTGCGTATTTTAAAACGCAAATCTGTCATTGCGAGCGAAGCGAAGCAATCCATTAAATAATGCTATAATTTGGATTGCCACGTCGGGCTTTCAGCCCTCCTCGCAATGACAATATCACTTTATGCGTAAGTATTTTTTGTTACCTCCTTAGTTTACGTTGTACCTCTACTCAAACTTTTATTGAAAAAATTTGAATAAACAAATAAAATGTTTTCAATTGGAAAGGTAAGGAAAAATAAATGCTGGAAAATATAAAAATAGGTTTTATCGGTGCTGGAGTTATGGGAAAAGCCATTATTAGTGGCTTAATTAAATCAAAGTTTGTACCTGAGAATAATTTAACCGCGTCTGAAATAACAGAAGAAATAGCAAAAAAAGTATCTGGAGAGTTAGGAATAGAAGTTATATCAAACAACAAAGATCTTATAAAAACATCAGATGTTATCATTTTGAGCACAAAACCCTTCATTATAAAGAATGTTTTAGAGGAAATTAAAGAAGATTTAACTAAAGAAAAAATAATAATTTCTATAGCTGCTGGAATAAGTACTGATTTTATAGAGAATATTTTAGAAAAAGAAGTTCCTGTTGTTAGAATTATGCCTAATACTCCTGCTGTTGTAGGAGAAGGAATGTCAGCTATATCCAGAGGTAAATATGTAACCGATAACCAGATAGAACTAGTAAAAAGAATCTTTTCAAACATAGGAAGATGTATAGAAGTTCAAGAGAAATATATGAATGCAGTAACCGGAATAAGCGGAAGTGGTCCGGCTTTTATTTATCTAATAATTGAAGCTCTAGCTGACGGCGGTGTAAAATTAGGGCTTCCTAAAAAAATAGCAATAGAACTTGCTGCTCAAACAGCTCTTGGCGCTGCAAAAATGGTACTTGAAACAGAAAAACACCCATCTGTTCTAAAAGATGAAGTAACAACCCCCGGAGGTTGTACAATAGCAGGTTTAGCTGTTATGGAAGACAGTAAAATAAGAGCTGCTCTTTCAAAAACCGTTCAGGAAACAGCAAAAGTAGCATCTGAATTATCTAGTAAATAATAAATACAGGATAATTTTATCCTGTATTTATTATTTGAAATCCTAATATTTTATCCTACAAGACCACTATCGTCTGATTCACTGGCTTTTACCATAATGGCATGTTGAACAGGCTTTTCTTTTTTGATTGAAGCGTTGTATGATGGCTCAATTTCATAACCAAAATCTTCTTGATATTTTTTCTGATTTGATTCATCAACAAGTTTTTTCGCTAATTCAGCTATTTCATAAACAAGTTTATATCTGCTATCTGTTTTTTCGTTTAAGTCAGAAGCTATTTTTGTAATTTGTTCCATTATCTTTCTCCTATTATTTGATATTAGATTGTAAATTAAGAAGATTATCTATGTATTCTAAATATAATATACCAAGAAAAAACTTTATTGCCTATTAATATAAAACAAACTCTTCTTAAAATTATAGTAGTGCTCCAACGTTAACAGATAACTTTAATTTAAGTCTATCGGCTATAAAGACATCAAGTGTTAACTTAAGTTAGGTGATATTATCACCAAATTTTTAAATTTTAAGAAGAGAGGTGTAAAATTAAAATTAGATATCGATTTATGGGTAAGTATAATGCTAAGAGTTATATTGGTTGGTTATGGTGAATTAGCTTCATCGCTTATGTTAGGAGTACTTGAATCAAAACATGAGCTGGTAGGAATTTTGCGCTGGGAAAAAACCAAATCTAATAAATTGCTTTTCTTTTTAAAAAATATTTTTTGGCCAGATCAGCTAAGTTCACTTATAAAGGCTAATAAAATATCTGAAATAGAGGCAGAAAGCATAAACAGCGAAAAATTTATAAAAAAAGCGTTAAAATTACAGCCGGATGTAATAATAATAGGATCTTGGGGTGAAGTTATAAAGAAAAATACAATAATTTTGCCTAAAATAGCCTGTATAAATTGCCATCCATCCTTACTACCAAAACACAGAGGAAGTAATCCATATGCATCAACTATAATACAAGGCGAAACCAAATCCGGCATAACTTTTCACCTTGTTAATGAAAAATTAGATGAAGGACCTATTCTTCTTCAAAAAGAAATTATCATTTCTAATGATGATACAGGAGGAAGTCTTAGAACAAAGTGCTCATATACAGCTAAAGAAGCTATAAAAGAACTTTTAGAAGGACTTGAAAATGCCAGATTTTTACCTCAAAAACAAGACGAAAAAAAAGCAAGTTATTTCCCCCTATTAACCGAAAATGATGCTAAAATAAACTGGAATTCTTCTGCAGATTCAATATACAATCAAATTAGAGGCTTAAACCCCTGGATGAAATGCTATACTCGCTATAAAGATCAGTTTTTTATGATAAATTCGAGTAAAATAATTGATCTTAAAAAACCTGTACATAAACCAGGGAAAATTTTAGTAAAAAGTAGTGACGATTTATTAGTATCAACAGCTGATCCTAAAAAAGCCATATTATTAAAAAACATTGAAATTTACGGATTTTTAGGAAAATTATTGTCTCGTTTTTACATAAGATTTTTTGTTAAAACAGGAAATTTCCTTGGAAAATAAAAATTTTAAAAACAATTTATTAGATTTTGTATAAAAAAACTTAGCATATATAATAACCCCTCTGGGTAGGAATTAACCCTACAACTGAGGATTTAATTTAATGAAAATCTTGATTAATAATTTATAGTAATAAAGTAACTCTTCAGTCCAACTAATTTCCACTCCTAGTAAGTTAAACCTCCTTTAGGAGGTTTTTTATTAAGGAAAAATTGATAAAATAACTTGAATTGCTAATCAATTAATTTTAGCCAAAATTCTCAAAAACCCACCCCTGCCACCCTTAGGGTGGATAAAGGGCAAAAGCTGAGAATGAGATTATTTAGCTCCCGCTTCGCTCTTTATCAAATCTATATAATTTTTGAGAATTTTAATTCAGTTATATCAAGCTTTTTATTGGTCTAGCAATTCAGGTTGAATAAAAAGATCAATATCCCTTTATATTAATCCTGATTTTTTATAAAATGATCAAAGAGGTTAGAATAATAAGAATACAATGAGAGTTAGTAAATAAAAGGTTTATTTATGATCCATAGAGAGTTTGTAAGAGAGATTTTTTATTTTTATCCTGAAAGATTTGGTTATAATTCTCAATCAATAGAGGATGTTTATCTTGTTGGAGAATTTAATCAGTGGGGAAAAGAGATCCAGAAATTAGAAAAATATAAATTAATAAAAGATAAAACCAATAAATGGATTGGTATATTTGAGGTACCTAAAGGTAAAGGTTTCTACAAATTCTTTTTGAATAAAAACACGTATACTCCAGATATGAGCTTGCTATCTTATTCTACAGTTACAACGCCGGATTGGGCCCAAAAAGCCACCTGGTATCAAATAATGGTAGATAGATTCTATAATGGAGATAAATCAATAATTCCACCAAATACAGTTCCATGGGATTCACCTCCTGATTTTTTCAATAATTTTGGTGGTGATTTAAAGGGTATTAAAGAAAAAATTCCTTATTTCAAGAATTTATTCGGTTCTCTTAAAAATAAAGCCTTATACTTAAATCCTATTCATGAATCATTGTCATCAAATCATAAATATTGGCCTGAGAATTTTGAAACCATAGATCCACAATTTGGAAGTGAAGAAGATTTAATAGATTTAATAAACGCTCTACACAATGAGGGAGCAAAGATAATAATTGATTTAGTCTATAACCATACTGGATTAAATCATTATGCTTTTCAAGATGTTCTAAAAAAAGGTGAAAAATCAGAATATTTCCATTGGTATAGAAAATTACCACATCTTCCGGGAGAAAGAATAAAAATACCTGTTTTAGAAAATTATCTTGATGATAAACCTCAAAATATTGTAATTGAGAATGATCCAAGAAAAGAAAATTATGATTCTACAAAAGAAAGCTATATAAATGTCTGGTGTGGAAAATATAAATTTCCGATAATAGAGCCTGAAAAGTTCAAGAATGCAAACGTAGAGGAGATTTTAAACAACCAACTTCATTATAAACTAATCCATATCTATAATGATCCTAATTATAAATGCTGGGCAGGTTTATTTGAACTGCCTGAGCTAAATACAAAGGATAAAAACCTTAAAAGACATCTTTTTGACTCCTCAAGAAAATGGATAAAGTTGGGTGTTGATGGTTTTAGGCTTGATGTTCCTGATGTGATAGCAGATTCCCATCAATTCTGGAAAGAATTTAGGCAAGAAATTAGCGAGGAAGCAATATTAATAGGAAAGAAACCCGAAGATATTTATGTAGTTGGGGAAATATGGTCTGGCGGGATACTCGGATCTACCTATTTATATGGAAATGAAGAATCAAAACCCGAAAGATTTGATGCTATTATGAATTATCCGGTAAGAGAAGCTGTTTTAAATTTCTATTCAGGAGAAATATTAAACAAAGCAACGGATGCAGTATTTTGTCAGGGAGAAATTAATGTTTCAGAATTAGATAAAAATCTGCATAAAAACATTGAATATATGTCATGGGGAACTGATCAGGTACAATTTAACGTGTTTTCAAGTCATGATACGAGAAGAATTAGAACAGTATTAAAAGATGATAGAAAATTAAAAGCAGCATTAATTATGCAGTTTACGCTTCCTGGCGCTCCGACTATTTACTATGGAGATGAGCTTGGAATGTTAGGAGGTAGTGATCCTGATAACAGGGCTACTATGAGGTGGGATGTTTTTGATGATTTATTACATTATAACAATGAAGCATCTATATTTAATCTCTATAAAGACCTTATAGACTTACGAGATAATAATTCTTGCCTTATTAATGCTCCACTTTTAACATTACTAGTTGATAACGAAAATAAAATATATGCTTATGCTAGATATATCAATGATTCTAACTGTGTAATTGTTATAATGACAAGAAATGGTTTGAATAACGATTTAAATATTGATATTTCAGAAATGCCATTTGAGAATAAAACAAGCTGGAAAAATCCTATTTCAAACAAAGACTATATAAATTACGGCAGAAGTATAACAATACAGCCTGTCGATTTCAAAGACAATTTCGGACTAATTTTAATGGCGGTAAAAGAATAAAAATATTTGGTAGTAGTAAAAACTTAAAGAGATTGTCATGCTGAAGCATAAATCGTCAATACTAAGTTATAATCTTGTCAACATCTTGCCAGTTTACACTTATTAAGGACAGCGTAAAAAATACTTATGGATTTTGATGAAAAATCCAATAGGTATTTTTGTAGGTGACTCAGTCACACTATTAAAGTCCTTAAACTATTTCAACGTGTACTTATATATGTGCCTTTGGCACTTCTTATAACCAGCAAATAATCGAGCAATAAAAAATGCGTAAGTATTTTTTATTGCGTCCTTAGCATATCTGGAAAGATCCCGAACCTCTATGATACTTGAAATATTAACCTTACTTAATGCTTCGGGATGACAGCGATAGATTATCACTTAAATATATACCATCAATAAATATTCTTATGAAATATATATGTTAGATTCAAACTTTTCAGTAGCTAGAATAGCTGCACCTATTATGCCTGCATAGTTTTCAGCTTTAGCATGAAGAACTTTTACATAGGGGACAACAATTCTTTCATTTAATTCTTTTTCTACTTTTTCAAAAGTTACAAACTTAGCCATACCACCACTAAGAATTATGCTATCAGGATCAAATATATTAGAATAAGCTACTAATCCCAAAACAACCAATTCTTCCCAATGATCGTGAACTTTTTTAGCAAAAGAATCACCGACACTTAAGCCTTCGATAATATCATAAGTAGTTAAATCTTCAGGATTTTTATCTTTTAATAAGCCCGTTCTTTCTTCAGGAGGAATTTCTCTAGCCATTTCCTGAGCATTTTTTGCGTAACCAGTGCCTGAAGCATAAGCTTCCCAGCAATCCCAGCCACCACAAGTGCAAGATCTTTTCTTACCCCAAATAATAGGAATATGACCACATTCAGCAGCACCACCGGATTTGCCCTTTAGAAGTTTTCCATCTACTATAACTCCACCACCTATACCAGTTCCAAGTGTAAGAACTACAGTATTTCTATCACCTTTAGCGTTGCCAATTTTATACTCAGCATATCCTGCAGCATTAGCATCATTTTCAATAAGTGTTTTAAGACCATATTTTTCTTCAATTATTTTCTTAAACTCAATGGTATTATAACCTTTAGGTAAATTACCAGTGGAACCGGTAACCCTTGAATTGTCTAGATTGACTGTTCCAGCTGTAGCAATACCAACAAATTTAGCATTATATTGATCTTTTAGTATTTCTATAGCTTCAAAAATAGTATTTACTATACCTTCTATGTTATTAGGTGTTCCAAAAGATAAAACCTCACTGATTATTTGACCATTATTAACAGCAGCTGCACTAATTTTTGTACCGCCAATATCTATTCCTATTGAAATCGACTCTCTATTATCCATTTTTGTCAAACCCTCAACTATTTTTATGTTATTCCAGACTTAAATTGATAAATCTTTTTGTTATTAAATGAGGTCTTGTAATTGCTGATCCTATTACAACAGCATGAGCTCCTAAATTAAAGGCAGTTTTAACGTGTTCAGGAGTCCAAACTCTTCCCTCTAAAATTATAGGACAATCAGCCATCTTTACCAAATTTTTTAACAATTCGAAATCAGGTTCATCACTATTTTTATCTAAAGTATAGGTAGTGTAACCGGAAAGGGTTGTAGAAATAATATCAACTCCAAAAAGCTTGCACATTAACCCTTCTTCTAAGGTTGATACATCAGCCATAGCTAAACAATTTAATTCAGTCTTAATCCTGTATATTAATTCAGCCAGATTTTCTTTAGGTCTTTGTCTTGAAGTACCATCTAAAGCTATTATATCTGCTCCTGCTTCAGCAATAGACTTAGCATCATTAAAGTCAACTGTGATATAAACAACGTTTTTCCAATTTTCCGGCAAAGGATCAGGTTTAGTTATACCAATGATTGGTAAATCTGTAAACCTCCTTGCTTCTTTAATGTCATTTGATCCGGCAAGTCTAAGTCCTAAGGCTCCCCCAGAGATAACAGACTTTACCATTGCCATTAAGCAATTATTTTCATGAAAAGGTTCTCCAGAACTTGCTTGGCATGATACAATTATTTTTTTGTCAATTTTATTGATAATTTTACTCATATTAATTCTCTGAAATTTTTATTTGAGTTAAGAATTCTTGCTCTACTACATGCTTAATATTGCTTTTTTCTTATATTTTTGGTTTTCTTGAAGTAGCAGATTTATCTAAAAAAGATATTAAACTGATAGTTTAGTAAACATACTCTTTATAAAACAAAATTGTGAGGCAAACAATAGTCTAAAAGACAAATTAAACATAATAAATTTGATTCACAATAACTAGATTTCAGTTTATGTCTAAAAAAAACAAAAAAAATATACTTTTAGGTACGCATTGTTTTATTTTTGTGGTAAATTCTATTTGTAAGTAAAAATAGTAGTCCAAACAAAAACAGAAAAAATCCAAAAAACTTGGAGGAAAGAAAATGTCGATCGGTTCTTTTGTATTTATGTTACATAGCCACCTCCCATATTATAGAAAAGCTGGAATGTGGCCCTTTGGCGAAGAAAACCTATATGAATGTATGGCTGAGACTTATATACCGCTTCTCAATGTGATCGGCGATCTTTATGAAGAAGGTATAAAAGCTAAATTAACAGTGGGAATAACACCTATTCTTGCTGAACAACTTAATGACGAGCATCTTAAAGACGGCTTTGTTAAATATTTAGATTCAAGAATTGAATCAGTATCAGAAGATTTAAATCGCTATCCAAATGATAGTGTTGCTCATTCTCAACATTTAAAATACCTAGCCAAGTACTACTATGACTGGTATACAAATATTAAAGACAGTTTCCTGAATAGATATAAAAGAGACTTAATAGGTAACTTTAAAAAATATCAGGATTTAGGTTGTATAGAAATTACAACATCAGGTGCAACTCACGGATTTTCTCCTTTATTAGAGACAGATTCATCCTTAAATGCTCAATTTAAAGTCGGATCTGATACTACTAAGAGATTATTTGGTCGCAAACCAAGAGGAGCATGGCTTCCAGAATGTGCTTACAGGCCTGGATATGAAGTAACTACACCCGAAGGTACAAAATATTGGAGACCTGCTGTTGAAGTGGCTATGCAAAACAATGGTATAGAATATTTCTTCGTAGAATCTCATCAAATTGAAGGTGGAGTTTCAGTTGGAACAAGAAGATCAATAGGTGTATATGGAAATATTGAATATATTCCATTACCGCCAAGACCAGCTACAGGTTTATCAACACATGAAGCTTACTGGTTGCCGGATGCTCAAGTAGCTGTAATGGGTAGAAATGACAGAGCTGGCTACCAAGTATGGTCTGCGGCTGATGGTTATCCTGGTGATGGCTGTTATAGAGAATTCCATAAAAAAGATGATAATTCCGGTATGCATTACTGGAGAATTACAAGTCCAAGCACAGATCTTGGCGATAAAATGTTATATGATCCAGTGTTAGCTATGTCAAGAATCAATGAAAACTCTGATCACTATACAAATTTTGTTTATCATATGCTTAATGATCATAAAAAAGCTACCGGTAAAGAAGGTCTAATAATGGTATCATTTGATACAGAATTGTTTGGACACTGGTGGTTTGAAGGTGTTGAATTTATTAAACAAGTTATTACTAAATTCCATAAATATATGGAAGGTATAAATAGACAAACTGCAAGTGAATACCTTGATAAAAACCCACCAACAGCTGCTATTTCCTTACCTGAAAGTTCTTGGGGTCAAGGTGGACACTTTTGGGTCTGGAGAAATCATCAAACAGAATGGATGTGGCCAATTATTCATGCATGTGAGAAAAGAATGCAAAACCTTGCAGCTAAATATCCTGTAATTCCACAAGATAAATTATTGCTAAGAGCTTTAAATCAAGCTGCAAGAGAAAATCTGCTAGTACAAAGTAGTGACTGGCCATTCTTAGTAACAACCTGGCAAGCTAGAGATTATGCTGTTGAAAGATTCAGAAAGCATCAGGAAAACTTTGAGCGTATTGCCAGTATGATTGAAAACAATAACATTGATGAAGAAGGTCTAACCTATATTGAATCAGTAGATAATCCATTCTCAGAAATAGATTATAGAGTGTATACTCCAATTCAAGAAGGTAAAATTCCTCAACATGAACCAAATTTACAACCTTTATATTAATAGACTTAATTTAATAAAGAGAACTGGTTTATTATAAACCAGTTCTCTTTATTTTGACTTTCTATAAGTAATATGTGATTACTTCATCTTTTCTTAACTTTCAATTTATGACAAGCTAAAGAGTCTTTATGATACAAAATACATTCAGAGCAGGTACCATTACATGGTTCAAGATGAATAGTTACATCGATATTTTTAATCTTTTTTTCAAGATCTTCTTCAATTTTATCGCAAAGGTCATGACCTTCTTTTATGGTTAGATTTGTTGGTACAGTAAGTGTAAACTCAATTAATCTTTTAGCTCCGGCTTTTCTGGTTTTAAAGCCCTGAAATTTAATGGCCTCTTCAGGTATATATTTTTTAATAGTACTTTCAATAATTTTTCTTTCGTTTTCAGGCAATGAAGTATCGAGAAGATTTTTAACCGCAGTTTTAGTAAGATCATAACCTGTTTTTATGATAAATACAGCTATAATTATAGCTATTAATGGGTCAAGGACGAATAAACCGGTAAATTTTATTATTATTAAACCTAATAAAACTCCTAAAGAAGTATAAACATCAGCTCTCAAATGTTGTGCATCTGCTAGTAAAGCAATGGAATCAGTTTTTTTAGATATTTTAATTAAATGAGCACTTACAAAAGTATTAATAATTACTGAAGCAAACATAACTACAATACCGGCGGTTGTATTTAATGATTCTATTGAACTACCTTTTATTTTTTCCAAAGCCTCATAAATAATATAAGCAGCAGCAACAAGTATTAAAACACCTTCAACCCCGCCTGATAAATCCTCAAATTTCTCATGACCGTATTGATGTTCGGTGTCAGCAGGTTCAGATGAAATTTTAACAGAATAAAAAGCTAATATAGATGCAAGTAAATCAGTAAATGAATGTACTGCTTCTGAAATTATACTAACACTACCTGAAATTATGCCTACAAAAAGCTTTGCAATTATAAGAAAAGTGTTTGAAATTATGGATAAAAAAGCTGCTCTTTTTTTTGTATTAACTAAATTCAAATTTTAGATTCCTAATAAATCTCAAAATAAACGTTTTAAAGTATAACACATCAGATAATAGTCTTTCATTAAAAAATTTATAAAAATTTGTTTTTTATTGATATCAATATTTTTTTTGTTTAGGTTTATTTTTATAATAAGGTATTTATTTAATTTAAAAAATAAAAAGGAAGGGATAAAATGAATCCTATAAGTTTTAAAGGGTTTTATATAATTAATGGGGGTTTAAACGAAGCGCAAGATTCTTTAACTTCTATTGTTAAAACTAATAAAGAAAAAAAAGTTCCAACTTATTTTGAAATAAATCTTAAGGTTAGAGAAAGAAAACCTGAAGTAAAAGCATATGTTGCAACAGGAAGAGAAGATATAGCAGAATTCAGAAAAGCACATGAGGAACTTTTAGGGGTTGAGAGAGATTGTAGAGCTAAACTACCTAGAAATCCTTCTATGAAAGATAATGATAAACTTAGCAAATGTTTGAATAAAGCTGAAAAATGGAAAGCTTTTACTCTTAAGCATTCTTTTTTAGATAAGATATTTAGTGCAGATTTAATTAACAATCTCTTAAAAAAAGATAAATTTGATACAGTAACAGGTGAAATAATAGAATAAATTCTAAACAAATAAAAAATGAGGTCTAAACCTCATTTTTTATTACTGCTTTAAGCTGTCGCTGGTTTTCTTTTTCTTATATCTTTGCTTCTCCACATTGCAAGGAATGTACTGGCATTAAAAATACTTGAATATGTTCCTATTGCAATACCTAAAATCATTGCAAATACAAAGTTTTTAGTAGTACTTCCACCCAAGAAATATAATGCAAGTAATGTGATAAGAGCTGTTAATGATGTATTGATACTTCTAGCAAGAGTTTGATTAACACTTGCATTAACTATATCATTGAAAGACATCTTTTTAGCAAGAAATCTTGAGTTTTCTCTTATCCTGTCAAACACAACGATAGTATCGTGTACGCTAAATCCTATAACAGTTAAAATAGCCGTTATAAACAAACTGTCTATTTCAACATTAAATAAAAGACCTAATATAGCAAATACACCACATACAAATAATGCGTCATGTAAAAGAGCAATAAGTGCAAACATTGCGTAATCAGCTTTAAATCTAAAAGTTAAATATCCAACAATAGCTATGAATGATAATAATAAAGCAAACAAAGCATTCTTAAATAATTCATTTCCAAGTGTTGGTCCAATTGAACTAGTTTGAAGAAGTTCATAATTACCAAACTGATTTTCTAAAGCCTGATTAATCTTAGCAATTTCATTGTTAGACTTTTCGCTATCTAAAAATCTTGTTCTAATTGAAACAATGGAATTAATATTAGATTTTTTTGCTTGAGATGCTTTTTCAATGATTTTAGTATCTTCACTAGCTCCAATATTAGCTTTTGTTGCTTCAATCTTGACTTTCATCTCATTATTTGTCTGTTCAAGTTGAATTACAGGATTTTCAATTCCAGCACTCTCAAGACTTTTTCTGATATTTGCCACATCAGAACTTGTTAATTCTTTCTTAAAACCATATTGAAGCATAGTTCCACCAGTAAAATCTATTCCCAATTTCATCGGTGAATGATTTATTACAGTTGAATAAATCATAGCTATAATACCTGGAACTATTAATAATAATGAAATTGTGATCCATAGCCATTTATATTTAACGACGTCTATTATATTTTTATCTCTGAAAAATGGATTACTCACTTTTTATCTCCTTTTTACGTATTACAGTTAACTCAATATTAGTCAAGAACGCCTAATTTTGCTTTTCTTGGATCTGTATCTGCAACTTCAAACATCTTTTTAATTTGTTCTTTCTTTAAACCAAACCATCCTGGATTTTTAAGCTGTCCGGTTCCAAAAAGAAGATGCATAAAGTTCTTAGTAACTGTAATAGCTGTAAACATACTAACCATAACACCTATTGCAAGGGTTAAAGCAAAACCTTTTACAATACTTGTTCCTAAAAGGTAAAGTATCATACAAGTAATAATCGTTGTCATATTACTATCAAAAATACTTGTAAAAGCTCTGTCAAAACCTGCATTTATAGCTGTAAATAAAGTTCTTCCGGCTTTTAATTCTTCTTTGGTTCTCTCAAATATTAGAATATTAGCATCTACAGCCATACCAATACTCAAAATAAAGCCTGCTATACCTGCTAGTGTTAAAGTAATCGGTACAACCTTGAATATAGCAAATATTATAAGTCCATAAATCAATAAAGCTATGTTAGCAATAATACCTGGGACTCTGTAATAAATAAGCATAAATAACATAACTAAAGCAAGACCTACCATTCCAGCAATCTTACTTTTTTCAATAGAGTCAAGACCTAAAGTTGGACCTACGGAGTTTTCTTCAATGATTTTAGCGGGAATTGGCAATGCACCTGCATTTAAAAGGTCAACATTTTTTCTAACTTCTTCAATAGTAAAACCTTCTTGTCCACCACTAATTTGAGCGCTACCACCTAAAATAGGTTCCTGAATTACAGGGGCAGACTGTAATTCACCATTAAAGAATATAGCCATTGGTTTTCCAACAAGTCTTGCTGTTAAATCAGCAAATTTTTTGGATCCTTTGTCATTAAATTGTAATAAAACAGTCCAATGTCCGACTGAATCTGTACCAACAGTTGCTTTGCTTAAATCTTTACCTGATAAACCTGTACTTACCCAAGTAGGTTCACCATTAAAGCCCATTTTTTGTTCTTTAAATTCCAGTTCAGCAGTTTCTCCTAAGTATTCTTTTGCTTTTTGAGGATCACTAATATTAGGTATCTCAACAAGCAACCTGTCTTCGCCAACTCTTTGAACCAGAGTTTCTGCAACCCCTAATTTGTTTACTCTATTTTCAATTGCAAATTGAAGACTGTTCATCATTTCATCAGTAATTTTGCTCACATTAGCAGGCTTTTGGGCTTCAAGAACAAGTCTTGATCCTCCAATCAAATCGAGGCCTAGTTTTGTTGGCTTTGTAAGTATAATAACTATACTTACTGCTACTAGACCTAAGATGAATAAAAGCATAAATTTTCTATTTTTCATTATCTCTCCATCCAAGTCCTAAAAGTTATAAAACACTCCTAAAACAATTATCCCTATTATTAAATTATATTTCAATAATATTTATCAAGAAATGGGATTAATAATTTATTAATGTTTTATAAAATTAATAAACGATTATCTCCAATTAACCTTTGTATCAATAATACCGAAAATAAATCTGTTTTTATAATACTAATAATAAGGAGAATATTAAATGGCTACAATTATCTCTAAGGATGAATTGAAAAATGAAATATTAGACATTACCCTAATTGACGTCAGAAATTCTAATGAATACAAACATTCTCATATTCAAGGAGCAGAAAATATACCAATGGATGAATTACAGGTAGAAGCTCAAAAACGGTATAATCCAGAGAAAAAATTAGTAATTTATGGTGAAGATGATAAAATGGGTCAAAAAGCTGCAAATAAACTTGAAGAAGAAGGTTTTAAGCACATAACTCTTTATAAAGATGGTTTTCAAGATTGGATTGATTCTCATTATCCTACTAAAAAAGTTGATTTAGGAAACAAATTAAGAGAATAAGCTTTAACCCCTGCATATTGCAGGGGTTTTTATAGACATAAAAATTTTTGAGACTTAGTCTATTGAATTTGATTTAATAATAAACCCATAAAATAGTAGTTATCTATGTAGGCAAAGTAAGTAAGAATATTAAGTATGATAACAAAGCTAGTACATGTATTATAAATATTTGTTATTTTACAAAGATCAATAATATAAAATTAAAAATCCTTTAAAGAAGTCTTAATCTTTTAAAGCCTAGTACTCTGTTAAGAAAGTTTTGTCGGATAAATTTTCTCCGTCGCTGGTGCTAACGCACATAATTAAGTCATTACTGGAATGATTGGTGACTGAGAAAAGTGACTGTGTCACAAATTGACATGAAACAAAGGATCCTGCGAAAACATACCCGACTGCAACAATCATCATAATTAAATTAACAGAGCACTAGTTTGGCATTAATCACTAAAAAATTTTCCAAAAAATATCTTATATAAAAATAATTACTAATAAAAAAGGAAATAGCAAAAAATGGCTTATAAAGTAGGTATTTTAACACTTTTTAAGAGTAATAATTATGGCACGTTTTTACAATGTTACAGTTTAGCTAAAGAATTAATGAAATATAAAGACCTTAAGGTCGAAGTGATAAATTGTGCTAGTCAGAAATCAGAAAAATGTCAATTTTTGAGCGTTAGAGATCCATATAATAAGATTAATAGTATAAAAACGTTAATAAGGTATCTAAAATTAAGAAATATAGCAAAGAAAAAACTCCCATTATCTAAAAAAAGCTTTACAAGTGACAATTATGAAAAGGCAATAAATTTCATAAATAATCAAAATTATGATTTTATAGTTGCTGGAAGTGATGAAATATGGAAAATACTTCCTGAATATAGTTTTCCAAATATGTATTGGCCTAACCATAAAATAAAAGCAAGAAAACTTGGCTATGCAATATCAGCTAATAGAACAGATTTTAGCTTATTTTCGAATGAAGATAAAAATTTTATATCCGACATGCTAAGAACATTTGAATATCTAGGTATACGAGATAATACAACCATAGAACAGTTATCAATGTTTGATAATACTGTTAATTTTCAAAAAAACCCTGATCCAGCTTTCTTGTATGAGTTTGAAAATACTCCAAACTTAGAAAATAAATTAATTAAAAAGTATAAACTAGACTTACAAAAACCTATAATAGGTGTAACGATGCGTAATTCAGCATTAGGTAAAGCAATTGTAGAAAAGTTTGGATCAAAATACGAGATCGTGTCTATTTTTCGTAGTAATCCATATATTAAAAACTATATTTATGACTTAGATTACTTTGAATGGGCCAGAGTATTTTCTTATTTCTCCGGTATTGTAACCGATTTATACCATGGCACTATTTTTTCAATTAAAAATGGAACACCTTTCATTTCGGTAGATGATAGTGAACTTTACTTGCGTTACCCAGGTAAAATAGAAGATTTATTAGGGGAAGTTGGATTAAGAGATAATTATTTCAATATGAAAAGTGAGAATTTTGATATTGATTTAATGTTAGAAAAACTGCAATTTAATATAGAAACAAGAGAACAACAATATCAAATAATGCAAAATATATGTGAAGAAAAGAAAAAAGAGGCAAAAAGTTGTATAGCTCAAATTGTAAAAATAATAACAGATTCCAGATATCAAAAAATAACAGAAGAATTAAATACAACTCTTTATTAGAGCCTGATATTTTTTAGTAAATCTTTAAATTCTTGAATATCATTAAAATTCTCACGAGCAGATATAATATATTTCTCTGCAATCTCAAGACAGTGTTTTAGATCTAATAATCTATATAAAAGCTCTTCTTGTTTTTTATTCTCCATAATATACCCCCTTTTTGTACTTAAAGTTTTTACGAAATACAAAACTCCAACCAAAGCCATGAAAATTTATGGCTTTTTATGGTATTTTTAAGAAAATAATCAAAGTAATAAGTTGATTAAATAATACACTCAAACGAGTGTATTGTCAACTACAAAATATATAATTGAGTGTTTTTAAAAATGAATATTAATAACAGGCTTAGAAAAATTAGAAAAGAAAAAAAGCTGACCATACAAGAGTTTTCAACCTTAATTGATGTTCCAGAAAACACCATTAGTAACTATGAAAGAGCCGTAAGAAAACCTTCTGTAGAATATATTCAAATTCTAATTGATAAATTAGATGCAAATCCTCGATGGATTCTTACAGGACAAGGTGAGATGTTTTTATCTCAAGAAGCAATATCCTTAAGTAACTTAAAAGAGAAATATAATCTTACAAATGAAGAATTAAAGCTTTTAAATGAACTACTTACTTCTCCTGAAAAAAGAAAAGCCCTCTTGAATTTGTTGAAATAAAATCTATAAAAGTTCTTCTGTCATTGCGAGCCTGCAACGCAGGCGTGGCAATCTTTTTATCATACATCAACAGATAAAATTATAAACCATGATATAAATCTTGCCAGGATTCATTAAAAGAGTTAATTAAATCTAGCTTCTTTTTTCTTGAACCAGCTTTTATCTGTTTTTCTCTTAATATTGCATATTCTATATAATCAAATAATAAGTTTATTTTTGTGTTCATAAATTCTTCTTATTAAATCATTAGTGACCCCAGTGTATAAAACACTCTCTTCAAAATTAGTTATTATGTATACAAAATATTGTTTTTGCATAAATATTTTCTGATTTTTCTTTTGTTATTAGTACAGTCACTTTTTTATACTATTAATTAATAATATTCAGTGTCATCGCGAGGGCTGTAAGCCCGTGGCGATCTTTCCATATTAGTCTTATTGCATTAATTGTATTATGGAAAGATTGCTTCGTCACTGCGTTCCTCGCAATGACAATTCTCATTATTTGGGATCCTTGTATCTGTAAGTTATTATTTATTCTATAAATCAAGAAATAAATAATTTTTTTAAAGATTTCATTGATTTAACTTTTGAGCTATTTCGATAAGTTGTTCTTTATATTTATAAATATCATCAAGACATTCTATTGGATTTTTTAATTCCTTTTTATCGTCACCTATAAAACCTATATATTTTTGATTTGTATTGAAATGAAGCCTACATATAGTTTTACGGTTATTATCATCTAATAGCACATTGAAATAACTTAATGTATCCCTATAAGCAATTCTTTTAGCATCAATCAGATTTTTCAGGATAGTTTTAACTATAAAATAGCCTTCAAATTCTTCTTCTGTTGTTATAATTTTGCTCTTTGAATCTTCTTTCTTAGTTTCTTCCTGTTCTTCTGGTCTTAAGTCTTCAGATGAACTTGAGATAACAGATTTAAAACGTTCATTCATTAATTCATTCACAAATTGCTTAAAGGCTTTTTGTGTAATTTCTGTAAATTTTTCAATTACAGTCTGGGTTAATCTTCCATCATGTATTTTGGAAGCAAAAAATCTAACAAATTCTTCTGAAGGATTATTATATTCTCGGTTTAATATATTTTTTATTTCACGAGTATATTTAAGTTCACTTGCTGTACTTAAAATAGAAACTAGATCAAAGGCTGACTTGCAAAATTTCTTTAATTCTGAAATTTGATTATCATCAAAATCTAACATATTAAATATAAAGAAAGGTTTTTTATCTAATTTATTTGATTCTTCTAAATCTGTAAAAAACTTATAAACGACACCATCTGTCAAAACAGCAAATCTGGCTTTTGTTACACTAAAATATCTATAAAGTTGGGAATCATGTTTTTCTAATTTATCTCCACAACATTTACATTCAATAAGAATAGCTGGTTGATTATTCAGCATAATTGCATAATCAACCTTTTCACCTTTTTTTACCCCAATATCTGCAACAAATTCTGGAATGACCTCATTAGGATTAAAAATATCATATTCTAAAATTTGGATTAAAGGCATTATAAAAGCATTTTTAGTTGCTTCCTCTGTTAGTATTTGTCCTTTTAATTTTTTTATTCTTTCACTTAATTCTTTAATCTTGTCTACAAAATCCATAAAAGACCCTTTCCAGAATATTATCGCCAAATTTGCTACAAAAATTAATTAACAATTTACAATAAACATAACAGAAAGGTTTCTAAATTTGAAGATAAAAGTTTGTATTTTGCAAAATGAGCTATAAGTTAGTAGCTCGTAGTATGGGATTTTTCCCGTGGGAAAAAGATTTTTAAGTAAAAGTATCCGTTTGGCCACTGGAATTGGGTCCATTTGGTTACTAAAAACCATGTTATACTTATAAAAACGGTTCTATTGTCATTGCCACATTGAAATTACAAAGTAATTTCAATGTGGCAATCCTTCCAATGTTATATGTAAATATTGAAATATGGATAGATTCCCGAGCTTCCGAAGGAAGCTCGGAATGACAAAGAGAATAATCATAGCAACAAGCCAAAGTATTACTACAATTGATTTTACTATCCAATAACTAAATAGCCACCAGCTAAAAATTTCATTAATATTGAATTATAGCAAACCCAAAAGGTGCAAAAGAGTTACAAATCAGTTGCAAAAATCATAAAAAATAAATCATTCTTTTAAAACAAAAATGTTATTTATTTGAAACAAAATAGACTTAATCATTTTCGTATTATAGAATCAAACATACACAAAGGAAGTTATAAGGTTTTATCACATGTTAGAAGAAAGTCAGAAAAAAGTCTGGGAACAGATTCTGGTTAATTTATCGGGTAATATTGATTATCCGGCTTTTGAATCATGGATTAAACCTGCAAAATTTGTCTCTATTGATGAAAAAAGCCTTACTATATCAACCGTCAGTAATTTAAATAAAGAATGGATTAATAAAAACTATTCAGATTTAATCAAAAAAACCTTAAAAGAAGTTACAGGAAAAAAGCTAAATTTAAAAATAATTATTGATAAAACCACAGAAGAAACACTACAACAAAAACTACCTTTAGCTACAGCTCAACAAGAAAATAAAAATATCCCGTTAAACGAATTTCAAATAAACGCACTCAGAAGCACTTCTAACAACCTTAATTTAAAATACACATTTGATACTTTCGTAATAGGTTCACACAACAAATTTTGCCACGCAGCGGCTTTAGCTGTTGCAAAAAATCCTGGTAAAGCTCACAACCCTCTTTTTATATATGGAGGGGTGGGGCTTGGAAAAACCCATTTAATGCAGGCAATAGGGCATTATATCCTGGCTCATAATTCCAGTTTAAAGATTAAATATACTAATACAGAAACTTTCGCCAATGATTTGATTAATTCTATTAGAAATAACAATACTTCTGCTTTTAGAATGAAATATCGTCAAATAGATGTTCTTTTAATTGATGATATTCAATTTATTGAAGGAAAAGAAACTACTCAGGAAGAAATTTTTCATACATTTAACACTCTTTACGAATCTGGAAAACAAATTGTTTTAACAAGTGATAGACCTCCTAAAAATATATCAACACTGACAGAAAGACTTAGAAGTCGTTTTGAATGGGGACTTTTAGCTGATATTCAGGTTCCTGATATTGAGACAAGAATAGCTATTTTAAGAAATAAAGTTGAAAGAGACAAAATGTCCGTTCCAGATGAGGTATTAGCACTAATCGCTACAGCTTATCAAAATAACATTAGAGAACTGGAAGGGGCCTTAAATAGAGTTGTTGCTTATGTCAGTATAAATGATTGTCCAATGACTGTTGATGTAGTCAGAAATATAATCAATTTTTCAGGTGCAGGAAGTAATCTAACAATAGATAAAATAATAGAAACAACAGCAAGTTATTTCTCAATAGAACCAGCTGAGATAAAAGGGCAAAGTAGATCAAAAGAAATATCTCAGGCAAGACAAGTTGCTATATACCTGACAAGAGACATGACAGGATCCAGTTTTCCTACAATAGGTGATGCTTTTGGTGGTAGAAAACATACTACCATTCTCTATTCTTTTGAAAAAATGAAAGAAGAAATGCAGGTAAATAAAACGCTTTATGAAACTATAAGCGAAATCTCAAAAAGAATAACTTCTAATTGCTTATAATAACAAGTTTTTTATGAATTAATACCCAATAAAAAACGAACCGGTTAGGTTCGTACTGTCTGGAATTAAGAATAGCTGGAAGTATGAAAAAGATTACTATTATAAAACCAGATTCATACTTTGCTCACAATTCTCTATATGGATATAAAAAAATTGGACACCTGGGTTATTTTCTAAAAAAGGGTACTGTTATAGAATCCCGTATACCTAGTCTAGTATTGAATTACATGAATTGTTGGAGACGAAAAAACTATATATGATAAATATATTCATTGCAACAGCCTGATAATAAATAAAATCTTATATGTAATGTGCAAATTTGTTTTACACAAAACACAATAAAAATTTTATATTTTCTTAAGATCTTAGGGTTTTACATGGGTTGACAAATGAAGAATTTTGATAAATACTAGGAGTGTAAATAAAAAGTGTAGCGAGAACACTATTTAAAACGAGGCAGAAAAAATAGATCATGTTAGTACAAAAAATAAATCCAAATACCATACTCTCTAATAATAAAACTCAGCCAAAGCTTGACGTATCATTTGGTTATCGTGAAACTTATAATCCAATAGATGTAATAAATGCCGATGAATATGCAAGAAATAAATTTATAAAAGCTAGTCAGCCAATAAGCGGACCTGATTATGTTCAAGGTGAAAGATCAATAATCCCTTACCTATTAGATATGGTAAGAGGAACAATACGTGCAATGTCCAGTAATAGTTTATCTCCAGAAGCAAGAAAAGTTAGAGAAGGCTTGGACATTATTGCATAATTCCTAAAAGAGATCATAAGGCAGAATAAATTCTATAATCCCCCTTTAATTCTTTAATTAACTATAAAAAAGAGTTTAAAACTCTTTTTTATAGTTTGAATATAATTCGTAAGTGAAAATATTAATTTAATATGCCAGCTATGGTTGCTGACATATAAGAAGCCATAGTTCCACAAATTAAAGCTTTTATACCCAATCTTGCTAAATCTTTCTTTCTATTGGGAGCTAATTCTCCGATACCACCAATTTGTATTGCAATTGAGCTAAAATTTGCAAATCCGCATAAAGCAAAACTTGCTATAACTATAGATTTTGGAGAAAGAGCAGATTCTTTAATAAGAGGAATAAGATCTGTATAAGCTACGAATTCATTTATAACCATTTTAGTACCCATCAAAGCTCCAACAGAGTGTGCTTCATTCCAGGGGACACCCATTAACCATGCAAATACAGAAAATACAGTACCAAAAATATCTTTAATACCCAAATGTTGTAAATCAAGTCCAATAAAATCAAGAGAAAGGCCAATAATTGCCAGATGTTTACCTGCAAACCCGGTAAAAGCATCTAACATTGCAATTAATGCAATAAAACCTACTAACATTGCAACCACGTTTATTGAAATTTTCATTCCGTCACTTGCACCATGAGCTGCCGCATCTATTAAGTTGATACTTGTTTTTTTAATATCTAATTTAACCTCACCTTTGGTTTCAGATTCTTCTGTTTCAGGATAAACAATTTTTGAAACTACAAGAGCTCCTGGAGCAGCCATAATACTAGCGGCAAGTAAATACTCAGCAGGAACACCCATAGATATATAAACAGCCATTACACCACCTGCTATACAAGCCATGCTTCCTGCCATAGAAGCAAGTAACTCTGACATAGTCATGCCAGATACATATGGTTTAATCATAATCTGTGCTTCTACTTGTCCAACAAAAGCGCTAGCTGCGTTTGATAGGGCTTCACTACCACTTACTCCCATTAATTTGTGTACAAGTTTAGCTACAACGGAAATAATCCTTTGCATTAAACCTATATGATAAGAAATACTCACAAGAACAGCGATAAAAATCACTGATATTGTCAGCTGAAATACAAATAAATATCCCTGTCCCGGTCCAAAAGTTTGCTCAACTAAAGGTACATTAACTAGTGGCCCAAAAACAAATTCTCCACCTTCCAAAGCATAATCAAGCAGTTTTTTTACCACATATCCTAGAAAAGCAAATATTTTTTGACCAAGAGGAACTTTAAGAATAAATACAGCAAGGGATATCTGAATTAATAATCCTGAAATTACTAATCTCCAGTTAATAGCCTTTTTATTATTAGATAAAAGATAAGCAATCCCTAATATTGCGATAATTCCAAAAATTCCAAAAAATCTATCCACACCAAGCCCCTAACTTTACTTTGTAATTTAACAATATTGTACTGGAAAAGGGCTGAAAAATTACACGATAATCTAGAAAATATTAATTTTTAAAAATATTAGGTGATTTATATCACTTAACTTAAGTTAACGCTTAATGTCTTTGTAGTTGATAAACTTAGCTTAAAATTATCAGTTAGCGTTGGAACGCTACTAAAACATTATTTAAAATGCTTCGGAAACGGGATCTCTGTTAATGCAGTCCATTGCTATACCGGCTGTTTCAGCTAATTGTTTTGGGACATTAGGCAGGTTAGCTAATTGTCTTAAGAGATCTATAGAACGCTTAAACGTTCTTACAAGGTCTCCTTCACCAATTTCAAGATTTTTAATAAGTTCTTCCCATTCTCCTCCGTTAGCCCAAAATTCAATTAATGGTGAAAAATGTGGATTCAAAAGTATAGGAGTATTAACATCATGCTTCTTTTGAGCTTTCCATACTTTTTTTACTACTTCTCTGGATTCTATAATTGCTTTTCTAGCTTTTCCACTTAATTGGAATCTTGTATATAACTGAGTTCTCGGTTCTTCAGTAACAATAGCACAAATAACAGATGCTAATTCAGCATGAGATAAACCATCCAAAATTCCACTTAAGATAAGTTCTGCAAAGAATAATTCATTTTCTGATCTTATAGATGCAGTCATGACACCTTTTTCAGTAGGATATTTATCAACAAGATATTCTAAATCTTCTAAAACACTCATTAAATTAACAAATTGTCTCCAATAAATATCTCTTTCATATTCTATTTGTTCATTTACTTTTTTACTGCGACGTTCAAATCTTTCTGAAATATCAAGATTTCTAATATGTTTTTTATATTGTTTACACTGATTACATTTAGTTTTTTCTAGCTGCCTTAAAAGATCTTTAGTTTTGTTTTCATATTCAATAACTTCAGGAGATCCTTTTCTTCCGGCTTCTTTTGCTTGTTTTCTCAGGGTATTTGTAATTTTTCTATATTGTATATAAGTGTTCTTAAGTTTGTTATAGCTTATTAAATCTTCTTCTGTTAAACGATAAGGACAATTAATGTTTTTTAGCTCATCAATTGTTTCATTAATTTTTTCTTGTTCTCGAATCAAGAGTTTTAATCTTTCAGTAGAACTGTAATATCCGAAACTCTTAAGAATCAATTCTCTGGCATCTTCTACAGTAAATCTTTGAAGAAGATTTAAAACCATAGAATAGCTTGGAGTGAATTTGCTTTCAAGAGGATCAGAAGCAGATGAAGCTAAAATACCAACTTCCTCAGGTGATTGAAATGGAGTTCCAACAACAGTAACATAGCCAACTTCATCCATGCCACGTCTTCCGGCTCTTCCTGACATCTGTAAAAACTCACTAGCTGTTAAAATTCTATGACCTTCATCAGTTCTTTTACTGATAGAACTTATTACAGTACTTCTTGCTGGCATATTTATACCGGCAGCAAGTGTTTCTGTTGCAAATACAACCTTAATTAAGCCATGTTGGAATAGTTTTTCAATTAGAACTTTCCAGCCCGGAAGTAATCCGGCATGATGGCTTGCTACTCCTGAATAAATATATTCTAAATACTTATGTTTGCCTAAATAAGGATTATCTAGAATATATTCATCTATAATCTGTAAAAGTCTTTTCTCTTCAAACTTATTCAGAAGTCTTAATTTTGAACATTCAGCCATATTTTCATCACATTTTTTTCTGCTAAAAGTGAAATATATGGCAGGAAGCATATCTTTTTCGTGTAAAATTTCTACTAATTGAGAAACAGGAGCTTCTTTAACTCTTTTAACAAACTTTGGTTTAGGTTTTTCGGCCTTTATTTTTGAATTTAATTTGCCCCCTGGTGAGAAAAGAGGTAGAATATCATCCAATTTTGATGGTGAATAATAAAAATGTCTTAACGGTACAGGTCTAAAATCACTATTTACAAGCGCTGTCTTTCCATGAACAGTATTAATCCATTCTGTAAGTTTGTCTGCATTTGCAATAGTGGCAGAAAGGGCAACTATTTGAATATTATTGGGGCTATAAATTATGCTTTCTTCCCAAACAGTACCCCTTTGTTCATCATTCATATAATGGACTTCGTCTAAGACAACATATTGAACATTTCTAAGATTTTCCTCGATACGTCCCAGATTTGTTCCATAAAGCATATTTCTAAAGACTTCAGTTGTCATTACAACAATCTGAGCATCTCTGTTGATAGAAATATCTCCTGTTAGCAGGCCGACTTTACTTTCACCGTAAGTTCTTGAAAAGTCATTGAATTTTTGGTTACTAAGGGCTTTAAGAGGAGTTGTATAAAATATTCTTTTATTTGTTCCTAAAACTTTTTTAACTGCATATTCAGCTATAACTGTTTTACCGGCACCTGTTGGAGCACAAACAACCACGCTTTTACCAGTATTAATATGCTTAATAGCTTCAAGCTGAAAATCATCCAACTTAAAACCAAACTCTTTTTCAATCTGTTTTATTTCATTCTCATTCATTCTTCTAATTTTAGCACTTATCCTTTCTAAATACATAGAATAAATAATAAAAGAACGTAACAAGAAGCTGGATTTAGCTAAAATAATATTTTAACTACTTTTTATGCTTATAACCATTGCTATTTATACTTCATAAAAAATCTTAAAAAATTAAATTAAATATGCAATTTTTGTTTTATTTTGTTTTTATTAATAAAGATTATAAAAACAAGGATAAAACAAAGTGATTCTACAGGATTTTTCCAACAACAAATATATATATCCAAAAAATAATTTAAAAAATAACAGTCAAAATATTAATATTTCAAAAAATATTAATACAAATCAGACTTATCCAGTTAGTTTTGAAGGTTATATTTATGTACGTAGAAAAAACACTCCTTTTTTTCCTGAAACACTAACAAAACTTTATCCAGATAAAGAAATAAATTTTCAAATAAAAGAAACACACAATCGTTTTTATACGACCCAGCACGCTGAAGAAAGAATGAAAGAGAGAAACGTTTCAGTAAAAGACATACAAGATACGATAACCTGTGGACAAATTTATGAAGATAGAAAAAATCCTGGACAAATTGATTATAGTTATAAGCAACCAGATAAAAATAGAACTTTACTTATTCCTACGTATAAATCAACAGTTATAACAGTTATCCCTAAAGATCAAGATTATATGCGTCATAATACGAGAAGGTATAATAGAATAACGAATCTTGAAGAGGCTAGAAATAATAGATTTGAAAAAACAGGATAAAACTATACTTTCAAAATTTGGAACAATGTTGAGAAAAATCCTATTGTCCAGTAAAAAGTCAGAAAACCTCCAAGAGAGGGAATAATAAGTAAAGTTAGAGTTTTTCCAAAAGATAATTGATATGTTTTGATAATAGCTTTAATAACTAAAACCACAACCCATAACCAAACAAGTAATCCTAAAAATATAGCAAATATATCAGCTAATAATCCAGCTGTTTTTAATAATTCTATCGGGCCAAGAAATACCCAGGGAATTAAAGCAAAAGCTGAAAGAGTTAAAAATATCTTGATTTTGCCTGATTGGCCAAAAATACTTGCTACCAAATCAAGGAAAAAAGCAAAGAATAACCAGCTTAATAAGCCAAAAAGTAAAGCTCCAAATATACTGAGACTTAACCATATTAAAGTAGCAGTCCCATCAAAAGTTTTAAAATTTAAAACAGGATTTAATATACTAATGAATAAAACTATTAAAAATCCTTGAAAAAGAGGCGGATTTTCACGTAAATTATCAAAAGTCTTATCAGGTGAGAATAAAAGTCCATAAAAGCTGTCTAAAAAGTTGTTCATAGTTTAAGTAGTGCTCCTAAAACATCAAACGTTAACTTTAAAAATAGGTGATATTGTCACCCATGGTTTACTCCCATACAAATAAAGGTTGATGAGGATATTTTGAGCTTAAAGGAATTAATGATGAGGTTAAATCTTTTTTAGGCATAATAGATTCTGAAACCCCAAAAAGAAGTCCGCCAAATCCTGAAGGTACGTTATATTGTACAAGAGGAATTTCATCACGTAATCCTTTAAATTTTGCTTTTGCCATTTTTGTTACAGCTTCATGAGATTCGTGTAAACCTCCTAATTGATCAACAAAACCTAATTTTTGAGCTTGCTCTCCTGTAAGAATTCTTCCATCAGCATATTTTCTTAATGTATCAACAGTTAAAACAGCTTTCTTTACATCATAATTATCTGTTCTTTTTACTCTCCCTTGAATTATGGCATTTACAAATTGTTGATAAGTAGAGTTAATTATATTTTGAAGTAAATTTCTTTCATCGGGTAATATTGGCCTATAAGGAGAAGCCAGGTCTTTATATTTACCACTTTTTACAACGTTTGCTTGAATTCCAAGCTTTTGATTTAAAAGTTCTTGAACATTAAAAGTATTTATAATAACGCCAATACTGCCTGTTAAAGTTCCAGGTTCTGCAAAAATTCTATCAGCAGCGCTGGCTATGTAATAACCGCCACTTGCAGCTAAATCTACCATTGATACTACGACAGGTTTTTTCTTTCTTAATCTTAATATAGTATTATAAACTTCCTGAGACATAGCTACGGTACCACCGGGGCTGTCAATTCTAAGAAGAACTCCTTTTACAGAATCATCATTAATAGCCCTTCTTAAAGACTTTAAAACACTTTCTGCTGAAGTCATATCTCCTAATACTCCACCGGATGATTCATAAGAAATAGGACCTTGTAAAGTTATCAATGCTATTTTATTGCCTCCAGGCATGCCAAAGAAGTTAGAACTTTCTTGAGCGTTTTCTACTTTAGCTTTTTTAGGAGCGACAATTGTATTAACAGTTCCTACAAGAATACTGAATAAACATAAACCTATTATTATAAGTGCAAGAATTCTGGTATTCATATATTATTCCTTTTCCTCAGCTTATTAAGCAATTAGTTTTTCAAATTTTGAAAGTTGAGAATTTGTTCCGAGTGTAATTAAATAGTCTCCTGCTGTCATTACAGTATCTGGCGTTGGATTAGTTATAAACTCACCGTCTCTCCTTATTGCAATTATGATAACACCGGTTCTTTGTCTGAGTTCAGAAGATATAATAGTTTGATTTTCCAAAGGGGAACCGTGTTTTAATTTGAACTGTTCCATTTTTAATTCTAGTTCATGACCTTTAGTATGCATTACCACATCTAAAAAATCAACAACCAGGGGCTTAATTACAGAAGATACCATTCTTCTTGCGCTAATTTCGTATGGAAGTATTATAGTTGTTGCTCCAGCTTTCTTAAATTTATGTTCATTAGAAGCTTTGATACATCTTGATACTATTGTAAGTTTAGGATTTAAGCTTTTTGCTGATACTGTTAGATACAAATTATCAACATCATCACTTAAAGCACAAAATAAACCCTTTGCCTTTGTTATTTCAGCCTTTTCTAAAACACTGTCTTCTGTTGCATCACCAACAATGTAATTAATATTTAAGCCTTGAGCTGTTGTTTCAAAGTCAGGATCTTTATCAATAACCACGAACTCAAGTTTGCAGTTTTTTAACTGATTAACTATTTCAGATCCTGTTCTTCCATAGCCGCAAACAATGTAGTGATCTTTCAATTTTTTTAATCTTGTTTCCATTTTTCTCTTACTCAATACTTTTCCAAAATTAACAAAGAGAATGTATTCTGCGAATTCAGCAACAATATATAAGAATAACATTACTCCAAATAATATGTATATTATAGTGAATATTTTACCTGTTGTTGAAAGTGGGCCTATAAGACCATAACCAACCGTAGTCAATGTTTCAACACTCATAAAAAGAGCATCTAAAGGTTCCCATCCCTCTATTTTCATATAACTAACAGTTCCAAAAATAATTAGAACAATTAAAATTCCAATAGGCCTTAAAACAAGAGAAATTAAAGATATTCCTTTATTATTTTGTGAATTCATGAATTATTTATCCAAAATATAAATTTCTTATGAAATACTGCCGGTTTTTAATTTTTCCAGGTTTTCTTTAAGGATTTTTAGCATAGTGTTTTGATAGTTATCACAATTTTCCTGAGTTGAACCTTCAAATCTTAAAGTAAAAGTAGGTTCAGTGTTACTCTGCCTGATTAAAGCAAAACCACCGTTAAATACAATCCTTAAACCATCTATAGTTATAATTTTTTCAATTTTTGAACCAAACATATCTGGATTATTGTCTATTTCTTTTGCTAAGTTCTCAAGAACCTTTGTTTTTAATTCGTTAGGACATGGATTTCTTACTTCCCTTGAAGTATAAGCCTTAGGTAAGTTATCAATTAATTCAGATACTTTAAAATTAGGGTTTTTAGCTTTATTTTTAGCAGCTATTTCAATAAATCTGCAACCTGCATAAACGGCGTCATCATGCCCAAAGAAACGGTCTTTAAAGAATATATGGCCACTCATTTCTCCTGCGAGAATTGCGTTTTCTTCTTTCATTTTGGTTTTTATGTAGGCATGGCCTGTTTTCCACATTATTGCCTGTCCGTTATTTCTATTTATTTCATCAAATAATATTTGTGAGCATTTAACTTCTGAGATGAATACAGGTTTTTTATCTGTTTGTTGAGAATTTTCTAAAATATCAAGAGCAAAAAGAAGCAACAACTGATCTCCAGGTATGCTATATCCGGTATTATCAATTATTCCGACTCTATCAGAATCACCATCAAAAGCAATTCCAAAATCTGCATCAACTTCAGCAATTTTTTCTTTTAACAAAACAAGATTTTTTTCGTTAGATGGATCAGGATGGTGATTTGGGAAATTACCATCTGGTTTTGAGTAAATATCAATAACCTCACAGCCCAGTTTTCTGTATAACTCAGGTGCAACAACTCCACCTGTTCCATTTCCACTGTCTACGACAACTTTTACCCCTTTTCCGATTTCACCAAAAGAGTTAAAAACAAAGTTTATATAATCAGGCACCAGATTGTATTTTTTGTATATTCCTGGTCTGGAATTGTTTGAAAATTGACCTTTTTTTGTAATTTCTCTTAATTCAACAATTTCTTCTTCTGATAAAGATTGTTTATTGCAGGTCATTTTAAGACCGTTATATTCTGGCGGGTTATGGCTTGCAGTTACTATAAGAGAGCCTACTAAACCAGAAACCCCTTCTTTGTTAAAGTCATTATACTCGGAAAAATAACCAAAAGGAGTGGGTGCTATTCCTATATCAATAACATTCACACCACTTGATAATAGTCCTTTTATAAGCGCATCTGTTAGTTCAGGAGAATGTAATCTTGCATCCTGTGCTACGCTTACCCAAAAATTTACATCACCAGATAAAGACAGTTTTTTTCTTACATACTCAGCATATGCTTTGCCAACCTGTTCAAATAGTTCAGGTGTAATAGCACTTCCAACAAGGCCCCTTAAATCATTTTTTCCAAAAGCTTGGTCGTTAAATTGCATACCCACTTTAAAAACCTTTCCCACAAAGTCAATTTAATTTAATGATAAACAATAAAACAGTAAAAATCCAGAAAAGTTTTTCTCGTATTTTAGATCAATAATATAAAAAATTATATAATGATAATGTAGCTGATTTTTTAGAGTTTTTTATAAAAAGAGAATTAAGAAGATTGTTGGAAGTAATTAAAAATAAAATATCGGAAATTTCATCTAAAGATTTATTCTGGGCATGGTTGTTTATTTTACCTGCCTTTATTGGGACTTTGATTTTTATTATTATTCCTGTTTTTGGGTCTTTTGGAATAAGTTTAACAAAATGGAATCTTATTGGAAGCCCGAAATTTGTTGGTTTAGATAATTATATAGAGTTATTTCAGAATCCCGTTTTTTATGAAGTACTCTGGAATACTTTTTATTATGCTTTTATAACAACTATATTTGGAATAATACTTCCTCTTATTATTGCAGTAGCTATTGATAGAAAAATAAAAGGTACAACTTTCTTTAAAACAGCATACTTTTTACCGTTTATTACACCTATGATTGTTGTTGCAATTGTATGGGCATGGATTTTTGATCCTAATTACGGGATTCTAAACTGGATTTTAGGGGTTGGTGACAAGATAACCTGGCTTTATGATAAGAATTTTGCCATGCCGGCTATTATTTTAGTCAGTATCTGGAAAAATATTGGCTATAATATGGTAATTTTCCTTGCAGGTTTGCAGGCAATACCTGAATCTGTAAATGAAGCTGCTGAGATTGATGGAGCGGTTGGGGTAAAGAGATTTTTTACAATAACATTGCCCATGTTGAGTCCGACAATATTCTTTGTTTCAATTATGACAACCATATCTTCTTTTCAAGTCTTTGATTTAATATACCTGATGACAGAAGGTGGGCCTGAAAATTCGACCATGGTAATGGTTTACTGGCTTTATAAAAATGCCTTTGAATATTTTAAATTAGGTACAGCTTCAGCTATAGCGTATATTCTATTTATGATTATACTGGTATTGACTTTAATTCAATGGGTTACAAGAAAAAGATGGGTAATGAATGAGTAATTGTAAATATAAAAGTTCTATTGTCATTGCGAGGAACGCAGTGACGAAGCAATCTTACCTATTGGGTATTATTGCTATAAGTTGTAATCTAGAAAGATTGCCACGTCGGAGCTTCGCTCCTCCTCGCAATGACAAGGGATAAATAGGAAAGATTGATGATTAATAAACTAAAAAAACTTAATATAAAAGAAATTATTGCATATTTGATACTAACAATTGGTGCGGTGTCAATGCTTGTGCCATTTTTATGGATGGTGGCTACGTCTTTTATGGGACAAAAGCAGATTTTTAGCTATCCACCTGCTTTAATGCCAAATCCATTTATCATAAGCAATTATTATAATGTTACAAAAGTAATCCCTGTTGCTCAATACTTCTTTAATAGTGCTTTTGTTGCGATTTTAACTACTGTAGGACAAGTTATAATTGCCTCTATGGCTGCTTATGCTTTTGCAAGATTAAAATTTAAAGGCAGAGATGCTTTATTCTTAATATTACTTGCTACTATGATGATTCCTCCCCAGGTTAATATCGTCCCATTATTTTTTGTAATGAGAGAATTGCATTGGATAAATACTTATCAGGCTCTTATAGTACCAGGTTTATTTGGTGGTTTTGGGATTTTCCTATTAAGACAGTGGTTTAAAGGTTTACCTGCTGATTTAGAAGATGCAGCGAAAATTGATGGATGCAATCCTCTTCAAACTTACTGGAAAATAGCCATGCCGCTTGCACTTCCTGCCATTGCTACTTTAGGAATTTTTACTTTTATTACTACCTGGAACAGTTTTATGTGGCCATTAATTGTGACTAATTCAGACACAATGAGAACACTGCCAGTTGGACTTGCTGTATTTAAGGGAAGTTTTAGAGAAACAACCGAGTGGGGACAATTGATGGCATGTGCTCTTATTGCTGTAATACCTGTTGTTGGAGTATTTTTACTTGGTCAAAAATACTTTATTAAAGGTATTATGATGGGTGGGGTCAAAGAGTAAAGAAAGTAAATTACTAAATAAGAAGAGAGAAGAAAATTCTGATAAAAATAGCTTACGGATGCCGAAGCGTCAATAATATCTTGTAGGACTTTTGTTTGAGCCTGCTTTGCAGGCGAGTTAAGTCCGGCGTAGGTATTATTTAACAATCGAGCTTCGAGCAGCCGTTACTGTAAGTGGGTTTTTGTTTCTTTTTGGTACTTTTTCTTTATTTTTGTTATAGGTAAAAATAAAGAAAAAGTACATGAATAGTGCTCTACAATATTATAAATAAAAGAATTACTTTAAAAAGAGAACTTCTTAGGCCATCTATTTCCATGAACTCTAATGTTATTTAGAATTTTCTCTATCAATGAGTTCGATTTTGTAGCCTAAAATTTCTGCAATAACTTCAAATTCCTCAAAACGTAACGTTCTTTTTGATAATTTATTAGAAAGGTTTTGCCTGGAATATTTTTTACCGGTAAATTCAGTCATTCTTGAGGCTAATTCTGTTATTGTCATATTTCTTTTTAATAGAAGAATTTTTACTTGTTCTCTTGCAGGCATTTCGAACCTCAAAAATATTATATATAGATAATTAATATGATAATATGGGTTTTTCAGTTATTTTGAATTTTTTCAAATTGTATTTTATAGCCTAAAATTTTTGCTATAAGTCTAGCTTCTTCAAATTTAAGCGTTTTTCTTGATAATTTTTGAGAAAGATTATGCATAGAATAATTTCTGCCTGTTTCTGCTGTCATTTTTCGAGCAATATCAGTCAATGTAGAGTTCTCTATAGCTAATAAAACTTTTATTTGTTCCCTTATATTCATAATTTTATATTGACACAATTTAAAGGGAAAGATAATATAATCATTATAAAGCTGATTAATTATACAGAAAGCTGATATTATGCAACAAAACTTAACTGATAAAATATATCAGGAATTAGATATGATTCGCCTTTTATCAAAGATGTCCCATTTTGCCATACAAAGTGAAGCAGAGAATATTGATCAGGATAGTTTTATGCTGGTTTTTGAAGATATAGAGAAACGATGCTGGCAAGTATCAGAACTTATAGAGATTTTAAAAGTAAATTAAAATCTCTTTAGAATCTATCCGAAAATTCAAAAAATGATGCTTAGAGATTGCTTCACAAGATCGATTTTTACAAATATCCCAGCTGAAAGGTTCGCAATGACAGCAAAAATTTATTTGTCCGATAGGTTCTTAATACATAATCCCAGCAGCGCCGATTTGATGTAGTCTTATAAAATTAGTTTTACCTGCAGCTAAATATGGTAATCCTCCGGTGATAATAACCTTGTCGCCGGCATTTAAAAAGGTCTCTTTTATGAGCATTTTATCCAAGTTTTTAAGTGTTTCCTCTGTAAAGCTTTTTCCAAAGTCCATTTTATAAGGAAAGACACCCCAAAAAAGATTTAATCTCCTGCAAATTTTTTCATTATCTGATAAAGCAATTATCGGAACAGATGGTTTTTCTTTTGATAAAAGTCTTCCTGTAAAACCTGATCTTGTAAAAGCAATAATTGCACTAATTTCTATTTCTGATAACATTCTTACTACTGCTGTTGCAATAGCTTGAGATTCTACTTCGTAAACTTCTCCTTGTCCCCAGAGAGAAACATTATGTTTGTAAATATTACTTTTTTCTGTGTCTTTTGCTATTGAACTCATCATATTTACAGTTTCTACAGGATATTTTCCAATAGCTGTTTCACCTGATAACATAATTGCATCTGAACCATCAAGAATAGCATTAGCAACATCACTTGCTTCAGCTCTTGTTGGAGTAAGCTGTGTTATCATAGATTCAAGCATTTGAGTTGCTGTAATTACAGCTTTTCGTCTGCAATTTGCTGTACATATTAATCGTTTCTGGACCAAAGGCACATATTCAGGTGATATCTCTATTCCTAAATCGCCCCTTGCGACCATAATTCCGTCTGATGCTGAAATTATATCTTCAAGATTATCAAGGGCTTGAGGCTTTTCTATTTTTGCAATAACAGGGATATCCCCACCAAATTTATGTATATAATCTTTTGCTGTAGTTATATCAGCTTTTGATCTGACAAAAGATAAAGCAAAGTAGTCAACATCGTGTTCTATTCCAAATTTTATGTAATCAATATCTTTATCTGTGATAGCAGGTAAGTTTATTGACTCTTCTGGGATATTTACCCCTTTTCTAGAGATTAATGTTCCGCCATGAATAACATTGGCTTTTATCGAATCAATTGAGGTTGATAGGACTTTAAGGTGTATTTTTCCATCGTCGAGAAGAATTCTGTCATTTTTTTTAACATCATTTACTATGCCAGGATAATCAACAGGAATTACATCAAGTTTATCCGTTTCCATAGATGGAATTATAGTTATTTCCTGATTATCCTTAAGTTCAATTGGTTCTTTTAAATTCCCAACTCTAATTTTAGGTCCCTGAAGGTCAAGAATTATAGCTATATATTCATCTAGAGATTTAGAAACTTTCCTGATTATTTCAATACTGCTGGCATGTTCTTCTTTTGTACCGTGAGAAGAGTTTATTCTAAATACTTTTGTCCCTGCTTTAATAAGATCGTTAATTTTATCTTCTGTATTAGAAGCAGGTCCAATAGTTGCAATTATTTTAGTTCTTGTTGAATATTCCATTATAACCTCAGATATAAATATCGATAGAAACTTATTATCAGTATATGATATATTAGTCGATCATTTTAAAAAAGTTATAAAAATTTATGGGTGATAATATCACCTAACTCAAGTTAACATTTGATGTTTTAGGAGCATTAATAAAGAATGTTTAAGCTTTATAAAGCTGATTGGATTTTGCCTGCAAATGGGCAAATAATTGAAAAGGGTGCTGTTTTAGTTAAAGATAGCAAGATTTTTGATGTAATTAATCAGAATGATCCAAGAAATTTTGAAAATACTGATGAAATCATAGACTATGGAAAAGCTGTAATTACACCGGGCTTTATTAATCTGCATACACATTTACAATTTACCAATTTAACAACAAATATTGATCAAATTAGTAATTATAATATACAAAATCAATCCCCAGGTGTTTTTATAAACTGGATAACAGAGTTAATAAGCCAGTATTCAAAATGGAATATGTCTCAAAAAATCAATTCTCTCCAAAAAGGGATAGAAGAGGCTCTTTTATCAGGGACAACCTGTGTTGCACAAATATCTAAAGAGCCTGAATTCTTTGATATATTTAATACCAGCAAAATTAGAACATATCTTTTTTTGGAAACGTTCTCGAATAATGAAGAATCAAGTAATGTAGAATTCAAAAGCTTAAAAGAAAAAATCAATATAATTCAACAAAATAAGTCTGAATTAGTAAATTTTGGAATTTTTCCACATTCAATTTATAATGTTCATCCTGTGTTATGGAAAAAAATATCAGAATTTGCTTGTGAGAATGATGTTTTAATTCAGACACATTTAGCAGAATCACAAGCAGAAATGGATTGGCTTAAATATGGTTATTCTGATATTGATTTAATTCATAAACTTGTTGGCTGGGATAAAATAACTCCAAGTAAAATCAATATAAATCCGGTTCAATATCTTGAGAAATTGGGTATATTAGAAATTTTAAACGGTAATTTAATTCTTGCGCATCTAAATCAACTTCAAGAAGAATTTTTTGAAAAGCTATCAGAATTCGATATTAAAATAGCTCATTGTCCTAGAAGTAATATAATTTTACACAATAAAACAATTGATATTGATAAAATCCTGAAATTACACAACTTATTCGATAAAATAGGGGTTGGAACTGACAGCAAATTCAGTAATTATGATTTAAGTTTAATTAACGAGGCTAGATTTATTAAAAATAGTACAGGTTTGGATTCATTAAAACTGCTTGATATGTTAACAATAAATGCAGCTAAAATATTAAAGCTTGATGATAAAATAGGTAGCCTAGAAAAAGATAAAGAAGCAGATTTTCTGGTTTTTGAGCTTGATAATAATGAAACATACATGGATTTTATAGAAAAAAAGGGCCCTAATATGGTTTATATCCAAGGAAATCAAATAACTAAAAGTAAAAGATTAGTTTAATATTTTAAAACGGTATTTATAATGGTTTTTAGTCATAAAACAACTGAATATAAACTGGATAATGGTTTGAAAGTTTTATTTCAAAACCATCCTTGTTCTCCTTCAGCTACTTTCATGGTCTGGTATAAAGTTGGATCCAGAAATGAAACACCTGGTAAAACAGGTATCTCTCACTTTTTAGAACATTTGAGCTTTAAGAAAACAGAATTTTTTGACAATGGGCAGGTTGTAGCTGAAATAACCAGGAATGGCGGAGCTTTTAATGCCTTTACCTCAAGGGATTTTACCAGTTATTATGAATCTTTTGCTACAAATAAGCTTGAACTTGCAATGATTATTGAATCACAAAGAATGCACAAACTGATTTTACAGGAAGATGATAGGGAAAAAGAAGTTGGCGTGATTTTATCAGAGTTAGAAAAAAATCTTGATAACCCCTATAGTGTACTCGAAGTTGGTTTAAGGGAAAAAGCTTACATCCATCATCCGTATAAGAACCCTATTATAGGCTGGGAAGAAGATATAAAGTCTATTACACTTGATGATTTAAACGAGTATTATAATAATTTTTATGCCCCAAATAACGCTACGATAGTAGTTGTAGGAAATTTTGATCAAAAACAAACTCTTGAGTTGATTAAAAAACATTTTGGCTCAATTCCTCCAAAAGAAATCAACTATAAAATTACAAAAGAGTCTCCTCAAAAAAGCACAAGAAGAACAATAATCAAAAAGCCAGGAAGCAGCCCTATAGTTAAGCTGGCTTACCATATTCCATCAGCTCAAAATAAAGATATCTTCCCCCTTATAGTCTTTAGTGAAATGTTAAATATTGGTGTTAGCGGTAGAACATACCAATCTTTAGTCGAAACACAAATTGCTACTGATATAAGTGTGAGTGCTGAAGTATCAAAAGATCCGGGGTTATTTACTATAATAGCTACATTATTTCCCGGTATCAGCCATAAAGAAGCAGAAAAAAGAATTTTAAACGAGATAAATAGCATTATAGATAGTAGACCACCAACAAAAGATGAAATAGAAAAAACTAAAAGGCGTATTACTTCAAGTTTTGAATTTAATAGAGACGGTACTTATAAGCTTGCGTATTTATTAGGGTATTATGATACCGTAGATACGTATAAATTTGTTGATAATTACGTTGACAATATCCAAAAAGTAACTATCGATGAGATTAAAGATGCTGTTAAAAATTATCTTGATATATCAAATGCAACAATAGCGGATTTTATTCCTTCTCATGCAGAACCTAAAAAGTTCGTTGCTACTTACGATTACACTCCACATGAGACAATACATCATATATATAAAACCCCTCCAATATTAATAGAGGATAAGATTACGGCTGCTCCTATAAGTTTTTCTAAAAAGACGCTAAATAATGGTATGAAAGTTCTGTTTACTGAAAATAAAACTAGCAATACAGTAAAATTATACGGAACAATCTATGCCGGGAATATGTTTTCTTCTCTGGTTAATCCTGCTTTACCTTCTGTATGCGGTGGCATGTTAAATAGAGGATCAAAAGGAAAATCTAAGTTTGAAATAGCAGATGAAGTTGAAAGTAGAGGAGCTTCAGTTGGCATTAGTAATATAGGGGAAGCTGTTAATTTTTCTTTATCTTCTACAACTAACGATTTTCCTTTTATTTTAGATATTTTGGCAAAGATTTTGATGGAGCCTTCTTTTCCTGAGGATGAATTTGATAAATATAAACATCTTTCAATAGCTGGAATGAGGCAGAAAAAATATATTCCAGCCTATCTTGCAAGGTTAGCATTCAGTCAAATGGTGTATCCAAGACATCATGTGCTTTATTCTTATGCTTTTAGTACTCAAGAAAAACAGATTAAGCAAATTACACTTGATGATGTCAGGAGTTTTTATGAGACTTTTTATTCATCAAATACTGTAATACTTGGAATAGCAGGAAACTTCAAAGCTGAAGAAGTTTTTAAGTTGGTCGAGGAAAGATTTGGGCACTGGGAACCCAAGAAAATGCCCGAACCACAAATTAAAAGAATATCTTTACAGAAAAAATATAAAGAAAAAGCAATCTTTGTAGAAGGCAAAACAGAAGCAGAAGTGATTTTTGGTCACTTTGGAAATTTGGCTAGAAAAGATCCTGATTTTCATAAAGCTACAGTTATGAACTTTATTCTTGGAGGAAGTGGAGCACTATCTAGCAGAATAGGTAAAAGAATCAGAGAGGATTTAGGGCTTGTTTATAGTATTTCCTCAGGATTTAATGCTCTTATGATTCCAGGTTCCTGGTCAGTTAGATTTGGTGTTGATACGCATTATGCAGATATAACCATACAGGCTTTAAAAGAAGAACTAGTGAGATTTATTGAGGAAGGTATTACAGATAGTGAGCTCGATCTTGCCAAATCCTGTTTAATAGGATCATATCCGTTAAGGTTTGCAAATAACAGCGGAATAGCAAAGTCTTTATTAATAAATGAATTCTATGAACTTGGGGACAATTATTTAAATGAATATCCGTCTATAATAGGTGAAATTACTAAGGAAGATGTAAATCAAGCTGCAAAAAAATACATACATCCTGAAGTTGCATCTGTGGTTAAAGCCGGAAATTTTAAATAAAAAGGTTTGAAATAGATATATAGTTTTAAGAATTAGATCAGTATTAAAATTATAAAAGACTAATATTTCATTATAAATTATTAAAGTGTTAGATTGGGTTATTCTTTGCGTTGTTATATAAATATTTTGTGATCGAGCACTAGAAGTAAGATTTGTAAATAATATGTTAGGAACAATCCCTGTCATTGCGAGGAGGCAAAGCCACAGTGACATTGTCAACAATCTTTCTTTAATATACAAAATCATTGATAATATGTTTGTGCCTCTGGCACCGTGGCAATCTATACAGTGCGCTATTTAAGATTAAAGTTATACATTGGCAAGATCCTCACGTCGCTTCGCTCCTTAGGATGACAGTTTGGGAGATTTTAGCATATTATTTGTCGATATACACACTAGTTTTCACCAATTATACAATTATAACCAAGTACTTATTAGTTTAGTCATATGGTTATACCTATATCAGTTATTGTTGGTTGTTTATCCGTTATGATACTGTTATTACAGGCAATAGAGCCATTTTGCCCGCAAAACGTTCTAATGGAGTTGTAGAATGAATATTACTGATAATTCTAGAAAAACAAAGGTATTACTGATTCAACCTTCCCAAATAGATGATGATGGAAGTATAAGAAAAAATACCAAAGGTTTATTTCCAAGGTTAGCCTTGCCACAACTTGCAGCAATAACCCCAAATGAGTTTGAAACCAGCATTATAGATGAATTTATTGAAGATATAAATTTTGATGCAGACATTGATTTAGTAGGTATTTCTACAACTACAGCTCAAGTTCCAAGAGCTTATCAAATTGCTGAAGAATTCAGAAAAAGAGGTAAAAAAGTTATTTTTGGAGGAATGCATCCTTCCTTATTACCTGATGAAGTTCAATTATATGCTGATAGCATTCTTATAGGTGAAGCTGAATACTTGTGGAAAGAAGTTCTAAGTGATTTTAATCAGGGAATATTAAAACCAAGGTATGAAAATACAACAAGCATAGACTTAACAAATATACCGTCTCCAAATTTAAATAAACTTTCTTTAGATAAATATGCTGTTCTATTTAAACCCATACAAACAACCAGAGGTTGTCCTTATAATTGTGATTATTGTTCAGTTACAAACTTTTTTGGAAAAACTTACAGGCATAGATCTATAGATGATGTAGTCAGAGAAGTTGAAGCTCTTGATTCAAAATACATTTTTTTCGTTGATGATAATATAGCTGCAAACCCTAAAAGAGCTAAACAGTTGTTTAAAGCGCTTACTCCCTTGAAAATAAAATGGACTTCACAATGCTGCATGAGTATTATATATGATGATGAAATGCTTGAGCTTGCAAGAGATAGCGGTTGTATCAATTTAATGATGGGGTTAGAGAGTTTATCTCCTCAAAGCCTTGAAACAGTGAATAAAAAATCCATTAATAAAGTAGATGATTACTTCTATATGGTGGATAAGCTTCATAAATACGGCATTACCTTAATGGCTTTTATGATTTTTGGCTTTGACTTTGATGATGAAACTGTTTTTGATAAAACATGTAAATTCGCTGAAGATGCAAAAATTGATTTTCCCTGCTTCTGGATTTTAACCCCTTATCCTAATACACCTCTTTTTGACAGAATGGAGTCAGAAGGAAGAATTATTCAGCGAGACTGGTCTAAATACGATTGTAATCACGTTGTATTTCAACCCAAACTAATGTCTCCTAAAACATTACAAGATGGTTATAATTATGCCTGTAAAAGGGTTTATTCCATTCCTAGTATTATGAAAAGATTTATTCTCCCTTCTTCATTTACCCCAACATTCAATAGAGCAAAAAGTCTTTTAGGTATAATGCCGCCTTTACTTACACAATTAAAGTTATTTAGGGAAGGCAGTATTAGAAAATGCTTCCTGGCAGCAAAATATAGTTCACATCTAAATTAAAATAGTAGTGCTATAACGTAAATTGATAGCTTTAAATTAAGTCTATCTGTTTCAAAGACTACAATCTGTAACTTAAATTAGGTGATATTATCACCAAAAAATAAGCTTCCTTATTAAGGAAGCTTATTTCAAACATTTTAAAAATTTATGCAAGTAAATTTAATTTTTTATCTTCTGATAAATTTTCTTTTCTCAAAGTTAAACCAGCAATAATTTCTGATGCTACACGTAATTGATTTTCTTTTTTGTCTAAATGTTCTTTAACAGTGTTTACACTCTTGTCTTGCAGCCATTTTTGAACCTTGCCTGAATCCTGATTTTCTACAAGTAATTCTTTTGTTCCAGGGTCATAATCTAACAACCTGGCAACTTCCACATTGTGATCTTTGTTTTCTTTCACAATAGTAGTGTTTTTAGGTAAAAAATAAGCCTGATTTCCCCTAATAGCTTCCATTCTTACTTTAACTCCAATAACCCTCGTTTATAGTTACCTATCTATTCTACACTAATTTTAAAAAAAATTAAGTATATGAATGTACTACTTTTTATAATTTTTACAAAAGTCTACATAGTGTAAAAAATTAATCAGGTATAAATTATTAGAAGAATAGGCTTTTTTCGCTTAAAATAAGCTTAATAATTTAGCTGATAGATGAATTTTAAAATATTTTAATTTGTTTATAATTTAAAATAGTTGGGAGGTACCGAAATTAGTAGTAGGCGCCTCCCAATGCTTTATGTAAAATTTATTCTGTCAGGTAATAGCCAGATGTATAAATTATTATAGACTCTTTACCTATTTGGTTTTTAAAATTATTTGAACATGGGATAACTTCATAATATGATCATAAAACTAATTAATAGTATAAGGAGTTTGAAAGAATGAAGGGTAAAAGATTAAAAATTCAATTATTATTGCTATTGCTTATGAATTATTTCACTTTTGCCTTGATTACTAATATTCCTGGTATTTTACTGCCATTTTGGAAAGAAGATTTTGCATTAAGCAGTACTTTGGTTAGTTTTCTGGGATCAGCATTCTTTTTAGCATATGGTTTAACCTCATTACCCCAGGGAATATTGCACGATAATATTGGAAGTAAGAAAACCTTGTTATGGGCAGTTTCACTTGTGCTAGTTGGTTCTATGATATTTGCATTTATGCCGAAATACGAAGTTGGATTAATTTCATTATTTATAATTGGAATTGGGGTAACAGCCCTTCAAATAGTTGGAAATTTATTAGTAAAAAAAGTGGATGATAATCCTGCTAAATACTCTCGTAATTTAACATTAGCTCAAGTTTTTTGCGGAATAGGCGGGGCTGGTGGTGGATTCCTTATTGGTTATTTAATTAAAGACCTTGGATTTCAGTGGACATCCATATATTTTATTTTCGGAGGTTTAGCTCTGTTACTTGCGGTATTTGCATTAACCATTAAAATTCCTGAAACAGCTGTAGAAGCGGGTTATTCTAAACCTACTAAAGAAGATTATTTAAAACTTCTTTCAAATCCCTTAATGTTTCTTTTTGCTTTAGGAATTTTTATTTACGTGGGTATTGAAGTAGGCATTGCAACCTGGATTTCAACATTTTTAATGGAAAATCGAGCCGTTGATATCTTGTTAGCTGCTAAAATAGTATCTTTATATTGGATTTTTCAATCAGTTGGTCGTCTTATTGGTGGTTTTGTTTTAAATTATTTGCCAGCACCAAAAGCTTTAATAGAATATGCTTTAGCAGCTTTAGCCTGCTTAATAATTGCTGTAGTAGCTCCAACAGCAAATCTCTCTATGATAGGATTTATAGCTGTTGGTTTTTTCACTTCAATTATGTTTCCAAGTATATTCTCATTAGCCGTTAATTCCTTTGATAAAAGACAGGAAGGAACAGTGGCAGGAATACTTTGTTCAGCTATAGCGGGTGGTGCAATAACTACACCGGTTATTGGTTTTATTTCAGCATTAACTAATTCATTGACATTGGGTTTATTGGTAGCAGGTACAGTATCCTTCTTGTATATTGCCCTTGTTGGAATAACAACTCTAAGAAAGCCTGTTTTAATTCCTGTGGATTCAGGGATTACAGAATCAAACATTAATCCTGAGGTTAAAGAAGAAATCACAGCATAGTTCAGCAAAGAATTTGAAGAATTTTCATCAAGAAAGATAATTTTTCTTACATAAAACTATAAAGATCTTCATAAAATAGCAACAAATTATATTAATGGGTTTTCATGCGAAGTAAGATAAAGAATAATTACTAAATATTAAATTAAACGAGGTAATAGAAATGAATATAAGCTCATTTCTCTCCACAGCTAAAAACACATCTCTTGGAATTTCAACAGCTTGTATGATTGGAAGGCCTATAATTACTATGTCTAATAATAAAGTTCCTATTGAAACCAGGAAATATACAGCAACAAGAGAGTTTTTCACGGAGCTTTTTAATATACCTATTATATATTTATTTGTATCAGCTGCAGAAAATCTCGTTTCTAAGCTTGTAGCCAACCAACAAGGAATAAAAGATTTTTCTAAAGAAATGCTGGATAAAATAAGATTAACTGAAATGACTAAATTGGGAGTTCAAGATCAAAAAGTGAAAACAGCTCTATTGCTTACTTCATTTGTTGGAACAGCTGCAACAGTAGCTGTTATTACGCCATTATTAAATAATGCCTTGTTAGGTAAAATTATTGATCGTTTACCAATGGGCAAAAGTAAAAAGCAAGAACAACCTTCTCAAGTAAATGCAAATGTTTTTGAAAAGTTTAATAAGTTAAAGCTAAATGGATAATTAAAATAAATAAAAAGAGCCTTGATTTAATCAAGGCTCTTTTTGTATTTTAGAATATTAAGTATCGATATTTTTAACGTAAACAGCATTTGATTCAATAAACTCTCTTCTTGGTTCAACTCTTTCACCCATAAGAATATCAAATAATCTGTCACATACAATAGCATCTTCGACAGTAACCTTTAAGAGAGTTCTGTTTTCAGGATTCATTGTAGTTTCCCAGAGCTGCTCAGGCATCATTTCTCCAAGACCTTTAAATCTCTGGATATTAAGACCTTTTTTACCTCTTTCCTCAACTATTCTTCTTAGTTCATCAAACGAATTAATAGCTATTTCTGCTTTATCATCTAATACAAGATTTAAACTCTTTTCTTCTTCTAAGAGGAAAGATCTAATTACAGGATATGCTTCTTTAATTCTATTAAATTCAATACTGTTTATAAGTAAAGAAGTAATAGAACCAGGCTCTTCAAAATTAGAAGAATCTATAAATATACTATTTTTGCTTGTTTCAGTATCAACTTTAACACCAGCTTTATAGTCTAATTTAGCAACATTATAATTTGCTTCATGATCACGGAAGTAATGATTAAGATATTGTGCAATTTCTTCAAGTTTTTCAGCTGATTCGAAGTCAGCTACTGTAATACCAGAACCTATTAAACCTCTTATTACAATTTCAGGCGTGCCATTAATAACTGGATTTCTAAATGAATTATAATAATTAGACATATTGGCAAGCAATTTAGCCAAATCATCACCCTGACAAGATTTGTTTTTCTTGGAATCAAATAAGAATAAACCTGATATTCCACGATCTCTTAAAAGCTTGTCTAATGCTCTGTCATCGTATAAATATTGTGATTGCTTACCAACAGTAACTTTATAAAGAGGTGGTTGTGCAATATATACATATCCATTTTCAACTAATGGTCTGGCATATCTAAAGAAGAATGTTAGAAGTAATGTTCTAATATGTGCTCCATCAACATCAGCGTCTGTCATGATGATGACTTTATGATAACGGAGTTTCTCCATATCAAATTCTTCTTCATCTTTACTAATACTTATTCCAAGTGCTTGAATTAAAGATTGAATCTCATTATTGTTATAAATTTTATCTATTCTTGCTCTTTCTACGTTAAGTATTTTACCTCTAAGAGGAAGAATAGCCTGGAACATTCTATTTCTTCCTTGTTTAGCGCTTCCTCCAGCGGAATCACCCTCAACTATATATATTTCGCACTTATCAGCTTCTCTGCTACTACAATCAGCAAGTTTTCCCGGTAATGTGGAGTTTTCAAGAACACTTTTTCTTCTTGTAAGCTCTCTGGCTTTTCTTGCTGCTTCTCTTGCACGTGATGCTTGAACTGCTTTTTCTATAATAGCTTTTCCACATTTTGGATTAAACTCAAACCATTCTTGGAGTTTTTCTATTATGACTCCTTGAACAATGCTTTGAACCTCACTATTACCAAGCTTTTCCTTAGTCTGTCCTTCAAACTGAGGTTCAGGAACTTTAACACTGACTATAGCTGTCAAACCTTCTCTAACATCATCACCAGATAAATTATCATCATTTTCTTTAAGGATGTTATTTTTTCTTGCGTAGTCATTTAAAGATCTTGTAAGAGCATTCCTAAGTCCGGTAAGGTGTGTTCCACCGTGATGGGTATTAATATTGTTAGCAAAGCTTAAAATTGTTTCACTATAAGCATCAGTATATTGAAATGCTACTTCAACATAAACATCATCTTCAGACTTTTCAATATATATTTCAGGATGAAGAGTTACTCTATTATTGTTTAAATACTCTACATAACTAGCTATACCACCTTCAAAATGATATATCTCTTCTGATTCTGTTTCTTCATCAAAAAATATAATTTTCAAACCTTTATTTAAGAAAGCCATCTCTCTTAAACGACTTGAGATTACATCTCTATCTATGCTTGTAGTTTCTTTAAATATTTCCGGATCTGGCCAGAAGGTTGTTTTTGTACCTTTTTTATCTGTCTCTTTTGTTTTTGTGACAGGTGTATTAGGTTCCCCTCTTAAATATGTTTGTTTATAAACCCAGCCGTTTCTGGAAACTTCAACGACCATTTTTTCAGAAAGTGCGTTTACAACCGATGCACCAACACCATGAAGTCCGCCAGAAACTTTATAACCGCCATCGCCAAATTTTCCTCCGGCGTGGAGTACAGTATGTACAATTTCAAGAGCGGATTTTCCGGAATCCGGTTTTATTTCTGTTGGAATACCTCTACCATTATCTTCTACAGTTACACTTTCATCTTTATGTACAATTACTTTAACTTCTGTACAATAACCGGCAAGAGCTTCGTCTATAGAATTGTCTACGATTTCGTAAACTAAATGATGTAAACCTCTTTGACTTGTTGACCCGATATACATGCCAGGTCTTAATCTAACAGCCTCTAAACCCTCTAATACACGTATATTACTGGCATCATAAGTCTGAGATGTTTTTTCAACCATTGTTTATAGCCTCTGTTTTCTTAAATTCCGTATAACTGATTTATAAAAAAATCTATTACCCTACACTTAATTTTAACATACATCGTTGTTTTGGGCCAATGTAACTTTACATATCACTCAACAAAGTCTGCAAAATCGAGAAAAACGTATTTATATGGAATACTTTAAACCTCTAATTAATTCACAATTAGTGTATAACGAAAAAAGACCCTCTACAAGCTTTTTATCGTTAGTATATGTTTTTACGATATTACAATTCATTATAAAGACAGTGGAAAAATACTTATTTCTTAAATAAGGATATTAATAAAGTTTTATCCACGAAGTTCCTGGTGATACCAGATTTAAGGAAGGTAATATAAAAGCAGTTTTATATTCATCATTATTAATTCTTTTTAACTGATTTAATAATCTTGTAGCTTTGCGTTGATATTTTAAATTTTTCAGCTCTTCTTTCTTTTTTTGAATATCTTCTTTTAATTGAGCATATTTTTTCTTACATTCATCAGACCATTCTTGGTAGGCACATCCAGGAGCAAGAACAAGAAAAGGAGAATCAGGAAAATCTCTGCATAGTGAGGGTCTATCTTCGTAAATCATACAACTGTTATTATCAGCAAGAAATCTACAATAATAAAAAACTATATTATCTGCATTAACTTTGCCGCATTTCTGTTTTTGAAGAACTTCGAGATTTTTCTCAACAACTCTCTCATTTAACTTTCTCACATCTTCAAGACTTGAATAAGGAATAAATATGGACAAATAATCTCTTGCAAATTCATCATTTTCAGCAGCTTTTTTTAGTAAAAGTACTCCTGGGGTTGAAGGCGAAGAAAATCTGCAACAATTGCCTGTTTTTTTACATTCAGGAGAAGTAACATCTAATAATTTTGACCATTTATTCATAAATATCTCTAATATTTATTATATTGCTGAATTTTTGTACTACTGATTGGAATATAACCTGGAATAATTACTATTTTTTTCCCTCCGGGAAGTTGAAATTCCAGTCCAAATAAAACAGTTTTATATTGATAAGATAATTGTGTAATAACCCCCCTTGTTAAAGGGTTCCTATAATCAATAACAAACCTAATTAGTGGTTCTCCGTTTGGTGCAGCACCACTTTTATATTCATATGCAGCAAAAGGTTCTTCGGATTCATTATCTAGAATGATTTTTGAAGATGTTGATAAAATGTCTGAACTTAATCCCAATGATGATAAACGAGATGCAACATAATCAGCTGCTTTATCAGCTGCGGTATTTTGACCTCCTGAAAGAGGAATATATTCATCAGTAGCAATAACAGCTGATTCAAGAGCTATTTGTTGAACAGCTTGAACATTTCTCCAGAATAAAGCATATTCTATTATTCCAAATAATAAAACCAGTAAAATAGGTATTACTATTACAAATTCTATTAAACTTTGCCCTTTTGTTCTCATTTTTTCTTTCTTAATCCGTCTGTAGTCCTATATGATTTATAGTATCAGATTTTATATTAGCTGCAATTATGTAAAAAAATTATTTTGATGATGCCTAGATCGTAAAACGGAATAACCCTCTAAGCCAACCCCAGATTGTTTTAGAATTAGGAATTAATGCCATATCATAATATTTATCATAGCTGTTGATTATATTTCTTGGGATTTCTTTAGCATCTCTAAGTAAGAAGGCTATCATTTCCAAATACTCGTCTTGTTCTCTGGCATATTCTTGATCCGTTCTGTTTTTTTCATCTGCTTCATAATGGACTAAGGCATGCCAGGCACATTGTATTGAGGGATCCGTAATATCCGGGGGAAAAAGCTGTATTGCTTCTCTTACACATAATGTTTTTAGGATAACTTTGAAAATTAATTCTGACACCAATTTTCTTGCTTCAATAATAGATAAAATTTTCTCTTTTTTTCCCATATTATTTTATATCATTGAAAACGAATAATTATCTAGTGGTGACAAGTAAATTCTCGTCTTTAACTTTCTCAATTGCCCTTAAAAATTCACTAAAATTATCATTATAATAGCGTTTTAATAAATTTTTAATTGCTGTTTCACCTGCTGATTCTCTTGAAATTTTAGATCTGTAACAATATTTCTTACCTTGTTTAACTCTTGTAACAAGCTTCTTTTCAACAAGGCGATCTAAAACCGTTTTTACAGTTGTGTATGCCCATTTTTTATTGTTTACATTTATTTTAAACTGGATATTAGCAACATTTATTTCTTCATGATAATTTTCTTCTAAATTCCAGAGAGCATTTAAAATGATATTTTCAAGATTGCCCTGTTTTGTGTTCATGGTTTAAATTCTCCAGACTTGTATATATAATAGTATACGCTTTTTTGATAAAAAATACCTATAAAAAAGTTATATATTTTTAAATTTTTTACAAACAATCAATAAAGAGTTTTATTTATATTTTACTAACTCTAATTACCAAATCTCTAAAAGGCTATTATTGTTCAATAATCAACATCAAAATCCAAAATTTCTATAAAAAATAATTTATAAGCCAATATTAAAAATGTCTGGTTATTTAACCAGACATTTTTAACTATCTATTACTAAAAGCGACAGGATCGGGGTCAAAGCCTACTTCTCTTGGACCAAAATTAAAACTCGATGAAGACGATTGAGATTTTGTGGAAGAATTTCTTGAAACAGACCTGTCTCTGTAGATTATTAATCCATTACTTAATTTAACCATTTCATAACTAGAGTTGTTTTCTGGTTCATCGCCGCTTACGTTTTTTTGTAAATTACCTGTGTTTACTATTGAAGTTGTACCACAACCTGTAATAATAAAGGTTGATGCAACAATAATACATGTTATAACTTTTAATTTAAACCATTGCCATGTCATAGCAACCGGCCTTTAAGTCTTTTATCTTTATTTAAACTTTCAATATTAAGTATAAACCTTTTCATGCTAAAGTTCAACATACTAAAGTTAGAAATTTTTAACTAAAATAAGTGTATTTAGAATACTTATAAGTAAATTTATTCATTTATAATGTTGAAATAAACATCTTTTAATCTCTTTTTGCTCACATGAGTATAAAGTTGAGTAGTTGATACGTCACTATGACCCAGAAGCTCTTGAACAACTCTTAAATCCGCCCCATTTTCAAGTAAGTGAGTAGCAAAGCTATGCCTTACAGTGTGTGGAGTTATATGTTTATTAATAAATTTACCCAGGTTTCTTATTATGTTGTAGACTTCCTGTCTTGTAATTTCCGTGCCATTTTCCGTAAGAAAAAAAGAGGTTTTATTTAAGTTATATTTGCGTAAAATGAAATTTCTTTCTTTTAAATAAACATTTATAGCTATTTTGGCCTCTTCTCCAATAGGGACAAGTCTCTCTTTTGAACCTTTTCCAAAACATCTTACATAATCCTGTTCAAGGTTTACATTGGAAAGCGCTAAATTAACCAGCTCTGATACACGTAAGCCTGCTGCATACAATAATTCAAAAATTGCTCTATCAAGACTTGTAAGGTTCTGAGAAAGGATGTTATTAATCTCGTTTGTTGTTAAAACTTTTGGCAAATGTCTGCTTAATTTTGGTTGTTCAAGAGTAAGGGTTGGGTCATGATTTATCAATTCCTGCGATATCATCCACTTAAACCAACCTCTTAATGAGGCTATTTTTCTAGTTATACTGGTTGGAGCATATCCGGAATTTCTCATTTCTCTAATGTAAGAATTAACTATAGAGCGAGTTATATTTTCAAAGTTATTAATATCGTTTTTATCAAGAAATCCAATAAAAGAGGTCAAATCTCTTCTGTAAGCCTGTTCAGTGTTATTTGAAAGACCTCTTTCAATAAAAAGATACTCAATATATTCAGATAAATAGTCAAAAAAATTGTTCGATATTTTTGTCATTAACTTTTCTCAAGTAATTTAAACTTTTAGCTTTACCTGACAAAATTCTAAATCCGTTTCTTAAATAGGTAAAGTTTATTAAGTTTATATTATAATTGTGTGATAAGAGTAAGAATCTGGAGAAGAATAGAAAGAGTTTGGCATGCTAGATATAAGACTTATCAGAGAAAATCCGGATAAAGTTAATGAGCTTTTAAAAAGACGAAATCCCGAGTTATCGATAGATAGCGTAATTGATATAGACAAGCAAAGAAGAGAAGTTCAAGTTAAAGCTGATAATTTAAGAGCTGAAAGAAAAAAGCTTTCACAGGAAGTTGGAGGCTTAAAAAAAGCCGGGCAGGACACAACGGAGCTTCAAGAACAGGTAAGAAAAATAGGTGAAGAAATAAGACAATTAGAGGTTTTAGAAGCAGAACTTAATGAAGCTCAAAGAGATATGCTTCTTGGAGTTCCTAATATTCCGGCAGAAGAAACACCAGTAGGTGTTTGTGCAGAAGAGAATGTGGTAATTAAAACTATAAGCGAAGCTCCAAAGCCTTCTTTTAGAATTAAACCTCACTGGGAAATAGGTCTTGATCTTGACCTTATTGATTTTGAACGTGGTGTAAAGATAGCAGAATCAAGATTTACTATTTATAGAGGAGCTGGAGCAAGACTTGAAAGAGCAATTATAAACTTTTTCCTTGATCTTCACACAAGAGAGCACGGATATACTGAAATATTACCTCCTTTTCTTGTAAATGCTGCATCCATGACAGGAACAGGACAGCTTCCAAAGTTTAAAGAAGATATGTATAAATGTGAGGGAGAGGATCTTTATCTTATTCCTACAGCAGAAGTGCCTCTTACTAATATTTATATGAACGAAATACTTAGAGAAGAAGATCTTCCTCTTTATATGACCGCATATACACCTTGCTTTAGAAGAGAAGCTGGATCAGCCGGTAAGGATACAAGAGGACTTATAAGACAGCATCAATTTAATAAAGTTGAGCTCGTTAAACTTTGTACTCCTGAAACAAGCTTTGAAGAACATGAAAAATTAACAAGAAATGCAGAAAAAGTTCTTGAATTATTAGAACTTCCATATAGAACAATCCAATTATGTACGGGAGATATAGGTTTTAGTGCTCAAAAGTGTTATGATCTTGAAGTTTGGATGCCATCATCTGAAGGTTATAGAGAAATTTCAAGCTGTAGTAACTTTGGAGACTTTCAGGCCAGAAGGGCTAACTTAAAATATAGATCCAAAACAACAGGAAAGCCTGAATTTATGCATACTATTAATGGTTCAGGATTAGCAGTAGGAAGGACTTTTGCAGCTATTCTTGAAAATTATCAGCAAGAAGATGGCTCTGTTAAAATACCAAAAGTATTACAATCATATTTTGGTAGTGAAATTATTCGTTAACTTATTTCTGATTATCAAAAATATGGCTTCAGTAAATCCAGGAAATAATGTAACATGTTTCCTAGATTCTTTTTTGTAAAAACAAACTTATTGATTCATAAAAACTGTCTGGAGAAAAATTTTATGAACATCGAGTCAGAAATAAGAGAACAGGAAAATTCATCTTTTCAGCCATTTGATATTGAAGCATTTCTACAATTATCTGTCAGTCAGGGAATTTCTGATGTGCATCTCAGAATCAATGCGCCTCCTATGGTCAGGAAAGATGGAATTATGATGAAAACGAAATTAGCTCCATTAACTGCTGAAGATATGAACCAGGTAATTGAGAAAATTGTTCCTCAAGAAGTGCGCGCTAAAATAAGTACAAATTATGATGTTGATTTTTCTATAGAAATGCCTGGGGTTTCCAGATTTAGGGCTAATATTCTCCATGATTTGGGCAAAATTGGAATGGTTCTAAGGGTTGTTCCTTTTGAGGTTCCTTCTATAGAAGCTTTATCTTTACCACCCGTATTAAAGAACTTTACAGGATTAAATAATGGTTTGATACTTGTAACAGGGCCTACAGGTAGTGGTAAAAGTACAACTCTTGCTTCAATACTTGATTATTTAAATCAAAAATATCAAAAACATATAATCTCTCTGGAAGATCCTATAGAATTTATCCATACAAATAAAAAATGCATATTTACTCAAAGACAACTTGGAATAGATACCGATAGTTTTCCAAATGGCTTAAAATATGCGTTAAGACAAGATCCGGATATAATATTAATAGGTGAAATGAGAGACAGAGAAACAATATCAAGTGCTCTTAAAGCAGCTGAAACAGGTCACCTTGTATTTTCCACTCTTCACACGACAGATGCTGTTCAGACAATAAACAGAATTATTAACGCTTTTGAGCCTCACGAAAGGGAACCTATCAGATTGCAAATAGCAGCTACATTACAAGGAACTATTGCCCAAAAGCTTGTAAAACGTGCTGACAATAAAGGACGAATTCCTGCAACAGAACTTTTAGTTGTAACTCCTGCAGTAAGAGATTATATTGCAAGAGATGAAATAGAGAAAATCTATGAACTTGTAAAAGCAGGTGATTATAATGGCATGATGAGTATGAATATATCATTACTAAGACTTGTACAGACAGGATTAATTACTCAAGAAACAGCTTTACAGTCTTCAGATACACCTACAGAAATGGAAATATTACTTAAAGGTGCTTATCACGGAGTTAATAATTCATAAATAGATTTACATAAAAAGGCTTGAGATAAGCTCTCAAGCTTTTAATAGCCCGTCTATTAAGCTGGGTTAGTTGAAACTGTTTTACAGTTACAGAAAATTTTATTTATTTTATTCACAGTTCTTTCTCCCGGGCCTACCCTTAAATCCAATTCTTTCATTAATACACTTGTCCGTGCCATTTCTCTCCTCTTATCTCTCTCTTATGATATATTTTTTATATGCTATATAAATATAAAAACTTAAAAACCATGAAAATTGCCTCTTTTTGAATGTTTTTCTTTGGAACTTAATAAATGATGAAATTAAGAACATAAAAATTTTTTATTACGCCTTATTGCTCACTCGTAGTGTGTTCTCTATGTTTATCTGCTTTTTCAGGATCAAGATAAGAATACTGTTTAACATATTCAAATCCAAACTTATCCAGATATAGATGTAAAAACTCTCTAAAACCTATTGAGAACCATAAAGGAGCAAAGTAAATTCTTTGACAAATTGCAGAACATAATTCATTAACTTTTAATATTTGAGAAGGAGTCATTCCTTCAAGTACATCATAATGAAGTCTGGTTGATAAATCTTCTTCATCTTCTCTAATGTTTGCTATAGAGAATTTTTCAGGCTCTTCACGCATTTTTGTATGTTTTCCTAGTGAGAAATTACTTAATCCATATGAGTTAATTATTTCTTTATTGTCGATGATCATATTTATCGTCGTCATTGCTTCTTCAGAAGTTTCTGTAGGAAAACCAAAGAATAAGAAACAGAAATTCCATATTCCAGAATCATTTGCAAGTTTTAAAGGTTCAAATCTATTATCTATATCAATACCTTTATTAATTAAATCCATAATTCTTCTAGAACCGCTTTCTACGCCCCACATAGTCATCCTGCATCCTGCTTTGTATGCAAGGTCTAAAAGCTCTTTTGTAAAACCTTTTTCTGTCCTGGCATAAATAAACCATCTTACATCCAGATTATTATCAAGTATAGCTTGACTCATTTTTCTTAAATATGACGGAGAAATAGCTTCATCAATAAACTCAAAGTGCTTTATACCATATTTTTCATTTAATACTTTCATTTCCGAAATTAATTTCTCACAGGATTTAATATTATAATTTACGCCGAAATCGTGGTCGCAAAATGTACATTTTTTCCAGTAACAACCTCTTGAGGCTTGTATTGGTAATACAATTTCCGGAGATAAATAAGCTTTTAGATCAATTCCTGCTAGGTCGGGATCAGCGATATCATCCAGTTTTTTTGACTGACATTTCTCATTTATTACAACCTCTTTATCTTTTAGATAAAGTAAATTGGGTATTTGTGATAAGTCTTGATTTGTTTTTATGGATTCAATCAGTTTTATAACAGGTATTTCACCTTCTTCGTATGTAAGAGAATGACAGAAATGCTCGAAAAATTCAGGTTTATCTTTTAAAGTATTTATTACTCTTGTGAAAAAGTTTCCACCAATAGTTATATGAGTATTTTTTAAATTATCTTTTAATAATTTTGCTAAAGTTAAACCACTTACTACTTGAGAGAAAGCATTAATAGAGATTCCTATCATTTTTGGGTTTAAGTCAGATATTGAAGAAAAAACCAGCTCATAATAATCAATAAAAGGATTCTCATCTTTATTGCTTGTAGCCTCAATTACAGATTCTAAAGTCATCTTGTGATTTCTATTTTTGAAATCTCTCAGCATAATTTTTGATGGAAAATACGGTAAGCTAGCTATATCAAGACCTTTTGTAATTATATTAAAAGCCCACGCCATTTTTTGGGGGTCATAAATTTCTTCTGTTTGCAGGATATTTTTGGCTTTATTTATATTATTTATTACTGTGTCCCAATAAAGTTCATATTTTTCGATTTTACTTTCTATCTCATGATAAAGATCACTTGCTCCTGAGAAAGCATTTACTCCTTCATCAGCTATTGAATTTATAAATTCTTCTCCAAGTTTCTCATGTCTATTATTTACTGCGACTCTGCACCAGGTTAAAAACTCAGGAGACAATATTCTATGAAAAAAATCTATATTTAAATCTTTAATAATACAGCTATATCCAGCTCTCTTTAACTCACCTGCGAGTATTGGTAATGCATAATACGGACTTAACGGTGTCCATTGAGGAGGTAAAATCATAAGGACATCAAGATCATTAAATTGAGAATCTTTATTCATTCTATTATTCTCCTAATTAAGTTTATTAAAGTCTGTATATTTGAAGTATAGGAAATTTTTCAATAAAAAAGAATAGATTTTAAAAGGGAAGGAACTTGAAATATATATTTCAAGTTCCTTAGAATCTTATTTTAAGTATCTATTGCTGCTTGTTTGCTAATTGCATAATAGCAGCTAATAAATTCTTAATTTCTGTTTCTGATAATTGCTGTGGATTTTGTGCTTGATTGACCATTCCATTAAGTTGAGAAGTTCCTTTTGTTTGTGTATTAGCGACATCTAAAGCCGGGGTTTGCTGAGCAGGGTTAGCTGCTGCTGGTTGAACTCCTTGTGCTGCAGGTGGTACGTCGTCACTACAGTATTTACAACCTTTTCCTTTGCAGGCTGGACATTCAGCTTTATTCCAAACAGGTTGTCCTGTTTGATTAAATTTAGCTATTCCTTCTTGTATGTCTGTTTTTTGAGGTGCTGCCGCTGGTGTTGCTTGTCCTGCTTGAGCGTTAGGGGTTGCGGCTGTTTTTTGAGCGGTTGGATCTTGAGCATTTGCACCAGCTGCTTGATTTATGTTGTTTAACCCATTTTGTGCTCCATTAGCTGCTGCTTGACCACCTACGGATAATACTTTGTCATCTTTTCCGTTCATTTCACCGTCGCCACCGGCTTCTATTTTTACTAATCCATGTTTGGCGGATTTAACTTCAAGAATATCCCCTTTTTCGATTTTTTCTCCGTCTTTTTCTTTTCCGTTTTTATCTTTTACTGTAATTTCATCTTTTTCTTTGGCTGCCTTAGCCCATTCTTTTAAGTTTCCTCCTTTATTTTCTATACCCATTTCAGTATTTAAATCATCAACTATTTTTTCACCTTCTTTTTTAGAGACAGCCCCTTCTTTAGGTGTTTCGTTATTATTGTTAGCATTTGCTGTTGGAGCAGCGTTTGCAGCAGGGGCAACTGTAGCATTTGCATTTGCAGTAGGAGCTGCAGCATTATTAGGAGTAGCCATTAATGCCATTTTCGGTGAGAAAATAGAACCTGTATCTACACCCAAATTTGATAAAGACTGTCCTGATGATTGAGATAGATTTTGGATCTGATTTGATATTTTAGCCTTTGCATCTGGGGTTTGAGCTGATCCTAATTGAGTTATCAGTTTACTTATTTGTGATTTTAAGTCTGTCTGATCCTTCAATTTGTAAAAATCTTGCATTGGATTACTACCAATCGCATTTACCATACTTGTGTCCCTCCAATCTTTTTCTAACCTTTGACTAACTCTTTTTAACTCTTAATTGTCTCCATCTCCGTTGCCATTTAGTCCCATAAAATGAAAATTGCCAGTCTCTTTTTCAAAGTCCTGGCAAATCTCATTTATTTTGTTTATTGTTTTCTCTACTATGTCTTCCCCCAAATCCAACTCTCTCATTAACACCTTGATTCGTGACATTTTCTCTGCCCTCCTTTTCTTCTTATACTTAATTATGTCCCTCATATGTTATATAAATATAAAAACAATAATACCATGAGAATTGTCTATTCTTCATGGTTTTGGTTAATATTTGTCTTTTTTCTAACTTAAGACACTACTTAAATAAGCATGTCATTATTGAAAAGTGAATATTGACCAATAATCGTTTTTACAAAGCAATCTCAAAGCAAAAATTTATGTAGCTTGTACTCTGACTCTTCTTAATTAATGAAACAATCTATTAGGTTTGAATTTGTGAAAATCCTGACAAGCTCCCAAACTACTCTAAAAGCCAGTTATTTTAACCAGAATTAATTATAAATTTTTTAAGATTCTTGATTTTATTCTCTTTTTTAAAGAATATTTATCATATAATAAGCAGTAAAATTAGATGATAAAATATATTACAAGCCACAAACCATGGTTTAGTTGAGGATTATATGAAAGAAAAGTTAGAAGAAATAAGAAATTTAGCATTAAAACAGATAGATGAAACTGAAAATCTTGAAGAAATAGAAAATATAAAAGTAAAATACCTTGGAAGAAAAGGTGAATTAAACACAATAAGACGTGGAATAAAAGATTTATCCCCCGAAGAAAAACCTGTTATAGGTGAACTGGCAAATACTGTCGCTTATGAAATTGAGAATAAATTAGAGAATAAAGGTGAAGGACTTTATAAACAAGCTATAGCACAAAAGCTGGAAGCAGAAAAAATTGATGTAACTTTACCTGGTATATATAAACCTTATGGAAAACAACATCCTCTAACTTCAACAATTAATGAAATCATTAATATATTTCAGGGACTTGGTTTTTCTATAGTTGAAAATCAAAATAGCCCTGAAGTAGAGACTGAATACTATAATTTTGATTCTCTTAACTTCCCGCCTGAGCATCCTGCTAAAGATATGCAAGATACATTTTATACTAATATTGCCCCACAAGTGCTTTTAAGAAGCCAGACCTCAAATTCTCAAATTAGAGAAATGCAAAAGAAATCTCCTCCATTAAGAGTTATAAGTCCGGGAAGAGTATATAGATCTGAAGCTGTCAGCAGTCGTAAAAATAATCTTTTCCATCAGGTAGAAGGTTTTTTGGTCGATAAAGACGTAACTTTTGGAGATTTAAAAGGAATATTAAACGAGTTTATAAGACAATATTTTGGACAATCAAGACCTACAAGATTTAGAACAAGCTTTTTCCCTTTCACAGAACCAAGTGCAGAAATTGACGTTCAATGCATAATATGTTCAGGTAAAGGATGTCGCACTTGCTCAGGTACTGGCTGGCTTGAAATCCTGGGTGCAGGCATGATTGATCCTAATGTACTTAAAAATGTAAACATCGATCCTGAAATATATACAGGTTTTGCATTTGGCATGGGAGTGGAAAGACTTGCTATGCTGAAATTTGCAATCAATGATATAAGGCTTTTCTTTAATAACGACGTACGTTTTCTGGAACAGTTTTAAGATAACTTATAATTATGTTAAGGGTTGATAATGCCAAATATAGTACCTATAGAACTAATAGAAAATAAAATTTATGTTATAAGAGGTCATAAAATCATGCTTGATAGTGACCTGGCTAATCTCTATAATGTCGAAACAAGAGTACTTAATCAAGCTGTAAATAGAAACATAGAAAGATTCCCAGATGACTTTATGTTCCAACTCACTGATGAAGAGTGGAAAAATTTGATATCACAATTTGTGATATCAAACAAAAGTAGAGGGGGCAGACAAAAACGACCTTATGTATTTACAGAGTATGGGGTATTAATGCTTTCCAATGTTCTTAACAGCAAAAAGGCTATAGTAGTAAGTATACAAATAGTTAGGGTATTTACAAAATTAAAAGAAATAGCTCTTACAAACAAAGAATTATCTCAAAGGCTTGATGAACTTGAAAATAAGTTTATAAACTATGCCAAAGAAACAAGAACAGATGTCAACGATATATTTAGACAGTTAAATCAATTATTAGAAATTACAAAACCAACTAAAATTCAACAAATAGGCTTTAAAGTTGATAAATAGGCAAGAAAAGGAAAAAATATGCAAGTTTCATTAGAATGGCTAAACGAATATGTAGATATAAAGAATATTTCATCTGAAGAAATAGCTCATGGGTTAACCATGAGCGGGTTGGAAGTAGAAGAAATAGAAAAAACAGGTGCTGAATTTTCAAATGTAGTTGTAGCAGAAATTTTAGAAATAAAACCACACCCTAACGCTGATAAATTACAGCTTGCGACTATTTTTAACGGCAAAGAAGCAAAAGAAGTGGTGTGTGGAGCAAGAAATATTGCAAAAGGACAACTAATACCCTATGCAAGTGTAGGATCTGAAGTTAAAGACAACAAAACCGGAGAGATATTTACCCTGAAGCCTGCTGTAATTAGGAGTGTGGAATCACAAGGAATGTTGTGCTCAGCTGAAGAGCTTGGTCTAAAAACCTCAGACTTTCAAGAAGAAGATGGTATTTTAATCCTAAATAGATTTAAAGAAAACTTAAAACCAGGACAGGATATTAAAGAAATATTAAATATTCAGGAAAATTCCATTATTCACGTGGCACCGACCGCTAATCGTGGTGATGAGATGTCCGTTATTGGTATAGCAAGGGAAGTATCAACGATCTTCAATAGAAAGCTTAAATACCCCGAAATTAAAAATACACAACTTCCTGAATATTCTGATTTTAAAGTAGAAATAAAAGATGAAGATACCTGCAAATATTATGCAGCAGGTATTATAAAAGATGTAAAAATAAAATCATCTCCAGCCTGGCTTGTAAGAAGACTACAGGCTTCAGGAGTCAGAAGTATTAATAACGTTGTAGATATAACTAACTACGTAATGATTGAATACGGTCAGCCTCTTCATGCTTTTGATTGGGATAAATTAGAAGAAAATTATCTCTCTGTTAGAAGAGCTTATCCTGGTGAAAAAATAATTACTCTAGATGAGATTAAGAGGGATCTAACCCGTGATTCTGTCTTAATAGCAACAAATAAAGGGCCTGTTGGATTAGCAGGATTAATGGGAGGATACAATTCAGAAGTAGACAAAAATACTAAGAATATTGTCCTTGAATCTGCATATTTCACTCCTCCGACAAATAGAAAATCTGCAAAAAGCGTAGGTTTAAGAACAGAAGCCTGTGCAAGATTTGAAAGAGGAGTTGATATTGAGTCAGTAAAACCTGCTTTATTAAGGGCTATAGACTTGTTAGTAGAGTTAGCTGATGCTAAAATCTGTGGAATATCAGAAACAGGTGATAATAAATTACCCGATATTGAAATAACCTTAAGATTCAACCAAATTAAGAGAATTTTAGGAATTGAAATACCCGGTAATAAATGTATTCAAATATCGGAACATTTAGGATTTGAGCTTCTAGGCAAGAATGATTTCTCTGCCAAGTTTTTGGTGCCAAGTTATAGAGTTAATGATGTTACCAGAGAAATCGATCTTATAGAAGAAATAGGTAGAATTTATGGCTATGACAAGATTGAACCTACTTTACCAAGGAAAACTCAAGCTTCTGAGATAAGCAAAGAAACCGAAACTATTAACCATATAAATAAACTGCTTCTAAGTAGTGGATTAAATGAAATTGTAACTTCATCTTTGACAGGGACACCTTTGCTTAACTGGATTGGAATGAATTATAATGATAATGAAGCAGTTAAAGTCTCAAATCCACAATCCGATGAATATACAATGCTCAGACAAAGTCTAGTTCCTAGCATAGTTCAAATCGTTAAATATAATTTTGATCAGGGACAGAAAAATATATGGATCTATGAAATTGGAAAAACTTTCTTCTTAAAAGGAATTCCTGATCAAAGAAATTCTGGTGTAGAAGAAAATAGAATCATATCCGGTGCTATTACTGGAAATATGGCTTCCAGTAAATGGCATAATCCTCAAGAAACAGATTTCTATACTTTAAAAGGAATTGTTGAATCTTTAATAAAAGATTTAGGCTTAGAAAACAGAGTTGAGTATCATCCTGTTTCTAATATCTCATACTTGCATCCAGGAAGGACAGCTGAAATAAGGCTGCTTGGCAAAACACCAGTCTCTTTTGGAACCTTTGGAGAGTTGCATCCTGATACAATGGAAAAATGCAAATTAGCCCAACCTGTATACATTTTTGAGATTGATCTTGAGAAAGTATTATCTAATATTACCTATACTGCACCAAGATATAAAGAATTGCCTTTATATCCTGCGGTTTATAGGGATATAGCATTTATAATCCCTCAAAATATCTCATATCAAGATATTGCAAAAACAATCAAAAAAGTATCTTCAAATCTATTTAAAAAAGCAGATATTTTCGATGTATATCAGGGTAAGCATGTTCCTGAAGGTTCAAAGAGTTTAGCATGTAGAATAACTCTTCAGGACCCGAATGCCACTTTAACTGATGAAAAAATAGATGTTGAAATAAGTAGAATTAAAGAAGGACTAAAAAAAGCTTATTCTGATATCAACTTTAGAGAGTAGCTGAGTCAAAATGACTGGTCTAAATACTAGGTATGATCTTGCCATTCTGGTGACACAGCCACTTTTCAAAGTAATCTATTATTCAAACAAGAACTTAATTATATGCAATGATATAGGCACATTCTCAGATAAATAATTCTTCCATTGAGGACTTATATGTGTGCGTTAGCACTGAAGGATATCAATATTAAGTGTTATGTTAAAAGATATATTGCAAAATAAAAAATGTTTTAAGCTGATTTGTGGAGCTGGAAATGAGAATATAGAAGAAGTAGAAAAACTCGTGGCTCTTTATGCAAAGGCTGGCGCTAATTTTTTTGACTTATCAGCAAGTGAAGAGGTTATGGAAGCAGCATTAAGAGGACTTAAAAGAGTTGTTCCCGAAAGTGAACTCAAAAATTACCACTTATGTGTAAGTATTGGAGCAAAAGATGATCCACACTTTAATAAAGCAGTTATTGATAAATTAAAATGCGTTTCCTGTGGTAATTGTATAGAAATTTGTCCACAAAAAGCCATTATTCTTAAGAACAATGAATATCTAATTAACGAGAAACGTTGTATTGGATGTGGTAATTGTAAATCAACCTGCTTAACTACTGCTATTTCTTTTTATTCTAAAAATACATCTTTTGAAGAAATTCTCTCACCTATTGCTAAACATAATATTAGTTGTATCGAGCTTCATGCTTCCAGTAATAATGAAGAAGAAATATATGAAAAATGGCAGAAAATAAATCATAATTTTGATGGAATCCTGAGTATTTGTCTTAACAGGGCTCATTTTGGAGATATCAGGTTAATTGAGCTTATAAAACATCTATTAAACGAAAGAAAAGACTTTTCCACAATTATTCAGGCTGACGGTTGTGCAATGAGCGGACTAAATGATGAATATAAGACAACTTTACAAGCAATTGCTATGGCAGAAATTATTCAAAATGCAAATTTACCTGTATTTATTATGATATGCGGCGGAACTAATTCAAAATCATCCGAATTTGCAAAACTTTGTAATCTTGATATCCATGGAGTAGCAATAGGATCTTTTGCACGCAAGATTGTCAGACAATATACCATTCGTGAAGACTTTTTTGAAAATCAGGAAACATTTAATCAGGCTCTTAAAGTTGCTAAAAATCTTGTTGATAAAACCCTTAAATATCTAACTTAGGTTATTATATTAATAAAAGGAATCTATTCTTATTATGAATATATTATTAACCGGTGGAAGTGGTTTTATAGGAAAAAATATTTGTGAATCTTATTTGTCAGATAAATACAATATTCTTGCCCCAACTCATGATGAACTAGATTTAATCGATGATATCCAAACTAGAAAGTTCTTCCTTGAAAATAAGATAGATGTAGTTATTCATTCAGCCTGCAAACCCTGTCATCGTAATGCAAAAGACCCTAGCAATATTCTTTATACTAATGGAAGAATGTTTTTTAACCTTTTAAGAAATTCATCCTATTACCAGAAAATGATTATATTAGGATCAGGAGCTGCTTACGATACTAGATATTCTATTCCCAAAGTAACTGAAAAATACTTGGATACTTATATTCCTGTAGATGAACTTGGTTTTCAAAAATATATTACAGCAAAACAAATAGAATTAATGGATAACGTGATTGAACTTCGCATATTTGGAATATTTGGTAAATATGAAGATTATGCTATAAGATTTATCTCTAATGCCATCTGTAAGACTTTATATGATCTGCCTATAACAATAAAACAAAATAGAAAGTTTGATTATATTTATATAGATGATCTAATGCCAATACTCGATCATTTTATTTTCAATACAGGCAAATATAAAGCCTATAATGTTACACCAGACAACACTATGGAACTTTGTGAAATCGCAGAAAAAGTTATAAAGGTATCTGGAAAAGATCTTCCAATAACAGTTGAACAACCTGATCTAGGTTTAGAATATAGTGGAAACAATGATCGTTTATATGAGGAAATTCCTGGTTTAAATTTTATCTCTATTGATGAAGCTATAGTTAAGTTGTATAACTGGTATTCAAAAGATTTCCATTTAATTAACAAAGAATTTTTACTGATTGATAAGTAAATTTAATGAAATGATAATATAATGAGAACAAATAATATAATTTATAAGAATTAAAATATAAATAATGCTATCTTGGATTCAATAAGGGATAATAACTTTGAATAGCTTAGAAAAAAGAATGATTGGAGTACTTGAGAACCTCAAGGAAAATTATCATGTAATCGGAGTAAAAGCCGAGTTTGAAGCTGAAGGTACACGTCTTGAAGAAGCTCTAAGATTAAAAGAGGTAGTATCAAAAGCGGGGCTTGACCTAACCATTAAAATTGGCGGATGTGAAGCATTAAAAGATATGTATGAAGCCAGAGTAATAGGTGTATCAAGAATAGTTGCACCTATGATTGAATCTTCTTATGCATTAAGAAAATTTTTAACTGCCTCAAAACTAGCTTTTTCACCAGATGAACGTGAAGAAATTGATTTTTTAATTAATATAGAAACTATCACTGCTTTTAAAAACTTGGATGATATTTTGAACTCAGCTTCTATTAATGAGTTAGACGGCATTATTCTAGGCAGGGGAGATATGTCCGAATCTTTAGGCCTTACAAGAGATGATATAAATAAACCTGAGATTCTTGAAATAACTAAAAGTGTCTTAATGAAAGCAAAAGAAAAATTTTTAATATGTGGAATCGGAGGAGGAGTCTCAGGAGATTCCTTGCCATTCTTTAGAAACCTACCTATAGGATTTTTGGATTTTTATGAAACCAGAAAAGTTATTTTCAAATGTCCCGCAGCTACTGATAAAAATGCATCTGAAGGCATATTAAAAGCTGTAGGTTTTGAACTAATGTGGCTAAAAAACAAGGCAAATTATTACGGACTAATATATAATGAAGATAAAGAACGCATAAAAATCCTTGAATCACGTTATGAATCTTCTATTTTGGCTGCTGGAGGACTTATAGAATAAATAGCAATGATAAAAGTATCTGATTATATCGTTAACAAACTTGCCCGGTACGGAATAAAACATGTTTTTATGATTTCAGGGGGAGGTGCAATGCACCTCAATGATTCTTTTGGTAAATGTACAGATATTCAGTATATTTGTAACCATCACGAACAGGCTTCTGCAATGGCTGCTGAAGGATATGCCCGAGTAAATCAAAAACTGGGTGTAGTCTGCGTAACAACAGGCCCTGGTGGAATTAATGCTTTAAATGGTGTATTTGGCCAATGGACTGACAGTGTTCCTGTTTTATACATTTCAGGACAGGTAAAAAATGAAACCACTTTATCTTCCTGCCCGGAACTAAACCTGCGGCAGCTTGGTGATCAGGAAGTCGATATAGTAAATGTAGTTAAACCTATTACCAAATATGCTGAAATAGTTAAAAATCCTCATGAAATAGGCAGGGTGCTTGATAAAGCTATATATATTGCAACTCATGGCAGACCAGGTCCTGTCTGGATTGATGTTCCTATTGATGTTCAGGCAGCTATGGTTAATGAAGACCATTTAATAAGATATGATAAGTCTGAAGATGCGATTAACACTAATATCACAGAATTAAAATCTAAAATTGATGAAATAATAGAACTGCTAAAAATTTCTAAAAGGCCTGTAATAATAGCAGGTCATGGAATTAGAATATCAAATGCACAGGAAATGCTGCTTGAGGTTCTAGAAAAATTAAAGATCCCTGTTGTGACAACAATTAACGGATTTGACCTAATTCCTTCGAATAACAATTTATTTGCAGGACGAATTGGAACTGTTGCTACCAGATCAGGCAATTTTGTATTACAAAATTCTGATTTAGTTATCTCAATAGGTTCACGTAATAACGTCAGACAGATTAGTTACAACTGGGAATATTTTGCTAGAGCAGCCAAAAAAGTATTAATAGATATAGACCCGATAGAATTAAAAAAGCCTACAATCTCACCTGATATCGCAATAAATGCTGATGCTGGAGATTTCCTTACAGCATTCAAAAAAAGAATAGAAAAAATCCAACTTCCATCCTGGCAAAACTGGATAGAATGGACTAAAAAGAGAAAAGAGCTATATCCTGTTGTACTGCCTGAGTACAAAGAACTAACTGAATCCGTCCACCCCTATTACTTTATGGAGATATTAAGTAAATGCTATAAAGATGATACTTTGACTGTTGCTGGTAATGGAACTGCTTTTCTGGTTATGTTTCAGGCTGGTATTGTCAAAAAAAATCAGAGATTTATCTGGAACTCAGGCAATGCATCAATGGGATATGATTTACCTGCTGCAATTGGGGCCTGTTTTGCAAACAACAAGAAAGATATTATATGTCTTGCAGGTGATGGAAGTATAATGATGAATATTCAGGAGCTTCAAACTATTTATCATTATCAACTGCCTATAAAATTATTTATATTAAACAATGATGGCTATATATCAATAAAGCAAACTCAAACCAACTTTTTTGATGGTAGATTAACAGCTTGTAGCAAGGAATCAGGTGTAAGCATGCCAGATTTTATTAAGATAGCCGAGGCTTTTAATTTGTCTACTGTTAAAATTGAGACACAACATAATCTGGAAGAACAAATCCGATCAATCCTAAACACACCCGGACCAGTAATTTGTGAAGTAAAACTCACTCCTGACTATATATTTAGCCCAAAACTTACTTCAGAACATCTTCCTGATGGTAAGATGATATCAAAACCTCTGGAAGATATGTACCCTTTTTTAGATAGAGAAGAGTTTAAAAGTAATATGCTAATACCTGAGGCATATAATGGATAAAAAATTCATAAAATTCTTATTTATAGGTGCTTTGAATACTTTTTTTGGATATTCTATGTATTCCCTTTTCTTACTTCTAGGTTTTCATTATTCTGCTGCGGTTTTATTTTCCACAATATTAGGCGTGCTTTTTAATTTTAAAACTGTTGGAAAGCTTGTATTTAGAAACTCCAATAATACCCTTATATTTAGGTTTATAACAGTCTATACAGTTATATTCATACTAAATATAATCTCTTTAAGTATTTTTAAGATGTATAAAATAGACCTACTTTTAGCGGGTGCTATAGTAATACTGCCTCTAGCTGTGCTATCCTTTGTACTAAATAAAAAATTCGTGTTTGAGGGTAAAAATTAACATGAAGCTAATTAGCGTAATGACCCCGTGTTATAACGAAGAAGAGAATGTTGAAGATATCTACAGCAAGGTAAAAGAAATCTTTAATGGACTGGAAGGTTATCAATACGAACATATTTTCATTGATAATTGTTCGAAAGATAAAACTGTAGACATATTAAGAAAAATAGCCGAAGAAGATAAAAATATAAAAGTAATAATTAATGCTAGAAATTTCGGACATATTCGCTCTCCATACTATGCATTACTCCAAACAAAAGGGGATGCTGTGATATCTCTTGCAGCTGATTTTCAGGATCCCCCCGATCTTATTAGAGATTTTATTAAAAAATGGGAAGAAGGATACAAACTTGTTCTTGCAGTCAAGACTGAAAGCAAAGAACCAGGCCCTATTTTCTTTATAAGAAAAATATATTATGACCTGATAAACAATTTATCAGATAAAGATGTCGGCTTAGTAAAGAATTTTACAGGATTTGGTCTGTACGACAGGATTATAATTGATATATTAAAGAATATTGATGATCCATATCCATATTTTAGAGGACTTATCTGCGATATAGGTTTTGAAAAAGCCATTATAGAGTTTGTGCAACCGGAAAGAAAAAAAGGTATTACCAAGAATAATTTTTATACCCTATATGATATGGCAATGCTTGGAATAACAAGCCACTCAAGAGTTCCTTTAAGGATAGCTACTTTTCTTGGTTTTGGTTTGTCTATTTTGAGTTTACTGGTAGCTTTAACTTATTTTATATATAAATTGGTATTCTGGTATAACTTTAATGTAGGGATGGCACCTCTCGTTATAGGATTATTCTTCTTTTCATCCGTACAATTATTTTTTATCGGAATAATTGGAGAATATATAGGTTCAATACACACCAGAAGCCTAAAAAGACCTTTAGTTATTGAAAAAGAGAGAATTAATTTTTAATTTCCCATTTAAAAAATATTATCCAGAATACACATAATTTATATTTTGATCGTGATCCAGCATTAAATAGCAATATAGCAGCTTAAAGACTTATTTAAGCTGCTATAATCTTATATTTATGCAAATTTTGGCTAAATAATATTCTCTCTAATTGCTTTAACAGCTGCTTGAACTCTATCATCTACGCATAGCTTTTGTAAAATACTGCATACATGGGCTTTTGCCGTATGAACACTTACAATAAGCTCTTTTGCAATTTCTGTATTACTCTTTCCTTTAACAAGCAGTTTGAGTACTTCAAGTTCTCTTTCTGTTAATTGAGCTCTTGCATCAGGAGCTTCATTCGAATATAAAACTTTTGTTGATTCTGGTTTTGGGAATAAGTTTAAAGCAACTTTTGCAATAGAAGGATCTAACCATGCGGCGCCTTGACTAACAGTCTTAATAACATTCACAAGTGTATGTGGTTCTATATCTTTTAAGCAATAAGCATTAGCACCAGAACCTAAAGCTGCAAGCACTTCTTCATCTCTATCATGAGAAGTTAAAATGATAACTTTTATATTTTCATCAAATGTTTTTATTTGTTGAGTAGCTTCTATTCCGTTTATTTCTGGTAATCCAAGGTCCATAAGTACAACATCAGGTTTCAATTCCTTAATAACTTTTAAACCCTTTTCTGCATCCTCTGCCTCACCTACTACAATTACACCTTCATACTCATTAAGAGAAGATCTTAAACCAACTCTAGTTAGTTTGTAATCCTCAACAATGACAATTTTTACTTCTTTAACTTTTGTACTTATCATAACCTACTCCTATATAACAAACGTAAAGCCACAGATTTTATACTTGTATAATTTATTACCTGATTTGAGATTCAAAAGTCTATTACTATATTAGTAAAATAGATATATGACTTTCAAAAAATTACCCACATGGATATTTATAATAAAACCAAGTGTCCATTTATAAGAATATAAAAACAAAAATTATACTAAAATTGCCAATTATTTTTTAATATATTTAAAGTTTCACCTACTATGTAGAAAGAACCAGATATTATAGTCAAATAAGAGGTTGAATCACAATCATTTTGTGCAAATAAATAAGCTAAACTTATAGATTTTTCTAAAGAACTAATTGAATAAACTTTTTTCGTAAAGTTTGTTAACATATAGCTTTCTTTGAGAATATTGGGATCAACAGCATTTTGCGACCTGGATTTTGTAAATATAACTATATCTTGAGGGTTAAATAAAACCTCTATTATTGATTTATAATCCTTAGTATTTAATGATGAATAAATCCATATTATTTTTTTATCAGGAAAATAATAGTCTAAACTCTCTCGGAGGGATTTAGCTCCTGATAAATTATGTGCACCATCTAAAACAAGATTTTTTTCTTTGATATATTGTAATCTACCTGGCCAACTAACTTTCTCCAGTCCTGATTTCACTTTCTCTGATGGTATTAAAAAACCTTGATTATTCAAAACTTCTACTGTTTTTAGAACTAAGGATAGATTTTTTATCTGCCAGAGTCCTAATAAAGGCAAATTATATGTATCATTCTCTAATATTATCTTACTGTTTTCCTGCTTATAGATTGAAGGATCTACTAAAACCAGCTGGCTCCGATTTTCTTCTGATATATTAGCAAATATATTAATTCCATTATTATTTTTTAGCGTAATAACAGGCACATTATTTTTAATAATACCGGCTTTTTCATATGCAATTTGCTCTATAGTATTTCCAAGTCTATCAACATGATCAATATCTATTGATGTTATTACTGATATTAGAGGTTTCTTAACTATATTAGTCGCATCTAATCTGCCTCCAAGGCCTGTTTCAAGAACTACAAAATCAACTTTATGTTCATTAAAATAGAGAAAAGCAAGTACAGTTAGAATTTCAAACTCAGTCACATGGATATCATGTAAATTAGCCAGATTAACTATTCTAAAAACCAGTCGGGCAAAATCTTTTTGTAGAATATCCTGCCCATTTATCTTTATTCTTTCTGTATAGTCAATAAGATGAGGGCTTGTATAAAGACCTGTTTTATAACCAGCTTCAGTTAAAATTGAAGCCAACATAGCACAAGTTGAGCCTTTTCCATTGGTTCCAGCAATATGAATTACTCTTAAATTATCCTGAGGATTTCCTAAAAGATCTAAAAGTTTACTTATCCTTTCCAGGCCTAATTTTATATGAAATTTACCCTGTGAAGTCAAAATAGACAGGGCTTTATCGTAAGTATAAAGCCCTTCTGTTTCTTGGTACATTTGTGTATTTATGTCAATGCCTGCCAATTTATCCTACCAATGATTTAAGTAACTCTTCAACAGCCTGATATTGTTGATTTATTTCGTTAATACGCTCATTCGTCTGTTTAACAACAGTTTCAGGAGCACTTTCAACAAATCTAGGATTATTTATTCTTGCTTCTAATCCTTTCTTCTCTTTTTCAAGAGCCTCAATTTTTTTCTTCTGTCTTTGAGTTTCTTTATCAATATCTATAAGACCTGCAAGAGGTACTATAATTCTTGAAGTGCTAACAACTGCGGTTGCAGATTGAGCCGGTATTTCCTTTGGCATGCCAAGATTTACTTCCATCTGATCAACTCTGGCAATTAAACTGACATAAGGTTTTGAAAGCTCAAAAATCTCTTTTTCACAGCTATCTTCAGAATATACCTGAATATTTAATCTGCTTGAAGGAGGAATATTCAAGGTTTGTCTGATATTTCTCAAGCTTCTTATAGTATCTATAACAATATTCATACTGTTTTCAGCAGTTGTATCTTCTAATTCCTTATCAGGTTGAGGATACTTAGTTAGCATAATAGTATTACTGTCATCCTTATAGGCTTTACCCGGTAAAAGCTGCCATATTTCTTCTGTTATATGTGGCATAACAGGATGTAGCAATCTTAAGGTTCTTTCAAGGATAAATCTAAGAACTCTTTGAGTGTTAGCTCTTTGAGACTCATCTTGTAATTGAATTTTTGCTATTTCTAAATACCAATCACAATAAGTACTCCAGAAAAATTCATATAGCACATGCGCTGTTTCACCAATTCTAAAGTCAGCAAAATTCTTATTAACTTCTTTAACTGTTTCATTATATCTATGTAAAATCCATCTATCAGCGATAGTTAGATTGCTCGTATCTATTAAATTATCATCCATATCCTGAAGATTCATTAACACAAATCTAGAAGCATTCCAGATTTTGTTAGCGAAGTTTCTTCCATACTCAAACCTGTCATCAGAGACTTTAATATCCTGACCACCATAGGTTACAAGACTGGTTAAAGTAAATCTAAGCGCATCAGAGCCATATTTATCAATAATTTCAACAGGATCAATGGTATTACCTTTGGATTTACTCATTTTTTGACCATGTTCATCACGGATTAAACCGTGAATATAGACATTTTTAAATGGAGATTTATCTGTAAACTGGTATCCCATCACAACCATTCTTGCTACCCAGAAGAAAATAATATCAAAACCGGTAACAAGAGTACTTGTTGGATAGAATTTATTAAAGTCAGGAGCATTAGTATCCGGCCATCCCATTGTTGAAAATGGCCATAATGCAGATGAAAACCAGGTATCTAGAACATCTGTATCCTGAGTAATGTTTGAACTAGGGCACTTAGTACACTTTTCCGGTTTTTCCGTAGCGACAATCATTTCTCCACAATCATCACAATAATATGCGGGTATCTGATGTCCCCACCATAGTTGTCTACTAATACACCAATCTCTGATATTCTCCATCCAATCAAGATAAATCTTAGTCCATCTTTCAGGAATAAAGTTTAGTTCTCCGGTACTAATAGCTTCAATAGGTCTTTTAGCAAGAGGTTCCATCTTAACAAACCATTGCTCTGAAAGATAAGGTTCGACAGTTTCACCACAACGTTGACAATGACCAACATTATGTTCATGAGGAACAACTCTGACCAATAAGCCATGTTTTTCAATCATTTCAACGGCTTTTTTTCTTGCTTCATATCTGTCTAAGCCTCTCAATTCATGAGGAACAAGTTCATTATCGACCAGCTTACCGTCAATATCCATAACCCAAAGAGGTTTTAAACCATGACGTTTTCCAATTTCATAATCATTAGGGTCATGGGCAGGAGTTATTTTTAAAGCTCCTGTACCAAATCCTATTTCAACAGCTTCATCAGCAATAATTGGAATTTCACGTCCTGTTAATGGCAATGCAACTGTTTGTCCAATCATATCACTATATTTGAGATCATTTGGATTAACTGCAACAGCAACATCACCAAACATTGTCTCAGGTCTTGTTGTAGCAACTACAATAGCTCCATATTTATCTTTTAAGGGGTAGCTAATCTCCCATAAATGCCCTTGCTCTGTTACATATTCAGTTTCTATATCACTAATTGCAGAACGACATCTTGGACACCAATTAACTATGTATGAGCCTTTATAAATTAAACCCTTGTTGTATAAGTCAACAAAAACTTCTTTTACTGCTTTTGAGCAACCTTCATCAAGGGTGAATCTTTCTCTTGATAAGTCAAAAGAGGCTCCTAATCTTTTGAATTGGCCTAAAATTCTGCTTTTATGGTCATTAGCCCAATCCCAGACAACTCTTAAGAATTTTTCTCTTCCAAGATCATGTCGTGATAAGCCTTCTTCCCTCAGTTTTTTTTCAACAACGTTTTGAGTTGCAATACCAGCATGATCTGTACCCGGAAGCCATAACGCTGCATACCCCAGCATTCTATGATACCTTATTAAGATATCCTGCAAGGTTCCATCAAGAGCATGCCCCATATGAAGAACCCCTGTAACGTTTGGAGGAGGTATTACAATACTATAAGCAGGATTAGGATTACTTACATCTGCTTTAAAGCAGTCATTTTCTTCCCAAAATTTATATATTTTTTCCTCAGTTTCCTTTGGATTATATGCCGTTGGTAATTCTTTCATTAACAAGACTCCATTTTACTTTTAAATGTTAACTATCCTTTTTCCATAAAATATCATAACCATAATCCTTAGTTCAAATGATTTAAAGTTAAAATCAGATGATTTTAAGTTAATATTTTTTTATTTTGTTAGCAAGAACCCATTTATTGTATGCTATTATAAATAACTTAAAGATATATTTACTTTAAAAAGAGGAGTTGAAACATGCTTAAATATAAGCCGAAACAATTATTTTCACTTATATTAGCTGCATTATTTACCTGGTCGGGTAGTCACAACTATATTTTAGCACAAAATTCACTTAAACTTACCCCAAAAACACCAACCATTGTTGAAAAAACCACAGTTACTAATATTCCAGAGGTAGAAATAGCCCCTGAACTAGAAAAAAATATTAAAGCTTCAATTATAAGTGTATATGGAGAGGACAAATTAGACGCAGTTTACAGTAATGTATTAAAACTCATTAAAAAAGCAAGAGAAGAGCGTAATGATAAATTAAAGCAAGATGATATTAACAGAAGCTCTGATTGGTATAAAGATGAAATCGTTTATATGTTTTATGCTGATCAATTTGGAGTTAAAGATAAAAATTCCGCTAACACCTTTGAAGGTCTGATAGGAATGTTAGATTACCTAAAAGACTTAGGAGTCACAACATTATATATTCTTCCATTTATGGATTCACCAATGGGCGATGCAGGTTTTGACGTAAAAGATCCTAAAAACGTAAGAAAAGACCTGGGAGGAATGGAAGAGTTTGAAAGATTTGCTATGATAGCAAGGGCAAAAGGATTTAAAATTAAGGCTGATTTAATTTTAAATCACTTCTCAGATCAACATAAATGGTTCCAGGATGCTCTAAAAGGTGATTTAAGCAAGTTAGATTACTTTGTAGCTACAAATAAAGCACCTGCTTATAAAAGATATCGTGATGAAAATATAGGCATAATAGCAGAATACCAAGAAGATAATGGTTTAGTATCAAAAAGAAGAGTTATTTTCCCTGAAATTTGCGAGAACAACTACAGAAAAGTTACGATTAGTGGAAAAGACTATTATGTTTATCATACATTTTATCCATTCCAGCTAGATGTTAATTGGGAAAATCCTGAAGTATTATATTATATGCTTGATGCAATTGCATTCTGGGCAAATAATGGTGTGGATATATTTAGATTAGATGCAATTCCATACTTTATAAAAGAAAAAGGAACAAATGCTGAAAATTTACCAAAAACTCACGACACAGTTCAGCTCCTTAGCTCGTTCTTACAAGCAATTGGTCCAAGATCAGTATTGCAAGCTGAGGCTTGTCAATGGCCAAAGGATATTTTGCCTTATTTTGGTGAAGAAAATAAAATAAAAGTAAATAATGACAAACAGTTAACAAGAACCGACGAAGTTCAAATAGCTTATCACTTCCCTTATATGCCAGCTATATGGGCATCATTAGTTACAGGTGATAAAGAGCACTTCTGGAAAGCTTATCAAAGTACTCCTCAAATTCCAGATTCTTCAACCTGGGCAATATTCTTGAGAGTTCATGATGAATTAACTCTTGAAATGGTTGATATTGAAACAAGAAAACTTATATATGACAAACTCATTTCAAAAGGCGCTCAATTCAGAGAAGGTTTTGGTGTAAGTGGTAGAATTGCTAACTTCCTGGATAATGATCCTTCCAAAATTGGATTAGCCTATTCCGTTCTTTTATCACTACCTGGTATACCAATAATCTACTATGGAGATGAAATTGGTGCACAAAACAATTGGGAATACGCTAAAGAATTCGCTAAAAAGCGTGAAGCAACTCAAAAAACCAAAGGCGAAAATTTAGAAGTAAAAAGCTACTTTGATAGCAGAGATATAAATCGTGGTCCTATCGAAAAAGCTATGTTCTATAATGCAACAAGAAATAAAAGCGATTTAAGCAATCAAATATACAGAACAATAAGAAATCTAATTAAAGTTAGAAAAGAGAATTCTGTACTAACAAAAGGAACATTAACCCCGGTAAAATCTAACCAAGAAAGCATTTTCTCTTACTTAAGAGAGAATGACACAGAACAGGTATTGGTCGTACATAATTTATCAGATAAGCCTGTTAAAACTACTCTTGATCTACCAAGAGATGTTGTAAATAAAATAAGTAAAAGTCATCTAAATGATCTTTTAACTAATAAACAAGTAAAAATTAAACAAATCTCTAGCGGGTTAAAAATCACCCTTAAGCCATACCAATCTTTGTGGTTTAAATTATAAAATCTGATATTAAATAAAACTAGTTTTAATCTCCTCTTAAACTAATCAAAATATAGATTAAAGAGGAGATTAAATTTTGAAAAAAAATGATAAAATAAACATATACTGGTGACAAAATGTTAACCGATAAATGAAATAATATGGTTAAAACCAGTATGCGGAAGGTGGCTAAACCACATTATTAAGTTCTCAATTATTTTAACGAGTACTTTTGTACCTTTGGTACCGGAAAAAGCGGGTAGCAAGGCTGCACCATTAAAGTCTATAATCATGGTCTTAATATCAAGATTGATGACTTTAGAAAAGGTGACTCTGTCACCCGGTTTTATCAAAGACTAACTAATTCTGGTATAACTATTATAATTATTGTAACAATTTTGTTAAAAGCTCAATATAACTAGCAAAGTTCATGAATTTTCGGGTTTATTCATGTTGAGAGGTCTGGGATTAAAACTACAAATTTGTTGTAAACTAAGTCCAAAAGGAGGAAGATCGAATAACGTGGAAGCGAGATACGGCATTAGCGAAAATATCAATAATGCAGATCAGACTTTAAACTTAGCTAATCAGGCTAAGCTTAGAGCTACTTCCCATAAATATTCACGAAATTTAACTCCTTTAACGCAAAATAAAATTGCCTTTACCGGTTCTACAGACAAATTCTTAAGCTCTCTTGGTCAAGCAGGGAAAAACCCGACATTTCCTCTTGTAATAAGTGCTTTAGGAGCACTGTTATTTAGGGTTCCTATCATAGGTTCAGATAGAAAGACTCCTAAAGAAGAAAGAACCTATGCTGCAACCTGGCTAGCTGTTATGTCAGCAATAGGCCTAGGAGTTCAACTTGTTCTTAATAAGCCTGTAGGAAAGTTCTCAGATACTATTGCTAAAAACTTTTTAAATATTAAAAAACCAACTACGGCCCAAGAATTAACCAGAGTTGCCGGAGCCTCCAAAGTATTTGAATTTTTATCCTGGGTAGCTGTACTAAATACCGTAAATATTGTTATTGCCAGATACTTAAAAAGGGGTATGGACTTTATAAATGAAAAGCTAAAAGGAAAGCCTCCTTCTAAAGATTCTGAAAAACCCACAACTCCTGAAGAAAAAGACAAACAGAAAAAAATAGATAATTCAATTTTTGCGTGCCTTGCTGCTATAGGTGGTTTTGTTGGATTAAATATGGTTGGACGCCTAACGGGTCGTGGCCCAATAGCAACTAAATCTATAATTAGTGCAGGAAAAAAATTAAATCAAGCTTTTAATATTTCTGGAAATTTAAAAGATTTATTATCAAAAACCAAAGATTCACTAAGTAATCTTTCCAAAGACAATGGATTCATAGGCAAAATATCTAAAAACTTGAAAAAAGCAATGGCATGGCCTCGTAGTGAAAAAGGCCTTAATTGGTTTGCCAATCAGGCTGACGCTCCAGACAAATGGCTTGATCGTGCGATATTATCAAATATGATAATTCGTCCTTTAATTCTTCTACCAACGGGGCATTATTTTACAGTTATCAGCTCCTTTGTTAATGAAGCACTGGCTTTAATGGCTATCAAAAAAATAGGTAAGCCCGTTGTTGATAAACTTACACCAAAATTAGTTTCTGCCTTAAAAATATCTGCTGATAATCCAAATGCTGCAGCTGGTGCTGGAGTTTTACTGGATCAAGGAATTAAAAATATAGGTTTAGTTTGTATTGGAATGGGATTTTTAAATAATGTAATATCCCGCAATATGCTAAAAATGTTTAAAAAGCCTGAGGAAGATAAAAAAGAAAACAGCTCTACAAATAACCTTAAATATTTTAGCAATCCTTCCGTAACCGTGAAATCAGGCCCGCCTAAAGATATGGATGCCTGGTTAAAAAGTCTTAAATATAGACCAGCTAGTAATTATTTTAATACTAAGTCATCTGCATCTCAGAATTAATATTTATGCCCTGAAATATGCGATTTTAGATATTTAAAATTTAAATAAATGTCCGTAATAATCTGTTGACATCAAATAGGTAAACGGATTAATATAATTATGCTTGCGAATACCCTCAAATATTTAATCTTGAAAAATATAATAAAGATTAAATAAGAAACAATTTAATAGAAGTTAAGTCTTATAATATAAATTGTTTCAATACAAACTTCCTAGGTACGTCGGGATGGCGGAATTGGTAGACGCGCACGTTTGAGGGGCGTGTGGAGAAATCTGTGAGGGTTCAAGTCCCTCTCTCGACATTTTTAAGCAGGAAAAGTGGCGTTGCCTCTGAAAAACAGGGGCTTTTTTATTTGTTCTTTTTGTCTAAAATAAACATAATAACTTGAGTTGCTAAATAGGCAAATTTAGCTTCTGTATTAGATTATAAGCA
>MFRQ01000024.1:16317-28721 GCA_001784615.1 Candidatus Melainabacteria bacterium RIFOXYA2_FULL_32_9 | reverse complement strand
GACATATCTTTCTCCTTTTTCTCTTTGATATGTCTATATTTTAACATATTTTAGTTATGCGGTAATCTTAATAATTGAAATATAACTTCTTCTATAGCAACAAATCTATAGGTTAAATAACTTTGATAGTTCAATTACGTCAAAAACCTCTCGATGTTTTACACTCAGTTTTTGGATACAGCTCCTTTAGAGATAAACAGGCAGAGATCATAGATCATATTATTAATGGTAAAGATGCATTAATATTGATGCCTACTGGAGGAGGAAAATCTCTTTGCTATCAAATTCCGGCTTTGTGTCTCCCTGGAATTACTGTGGTAGTTTCACCTCTTATTGCTTTAATGCAGGATCAGGTTGAATCTTTGAAACAACTAGGAATAAGGGCTTCTGTTCTAAATTCCACATTGTCAGCCAGGGAATCATCAGAAGTAGAAGAGAAAATGCGTAATGGTGAGTTAGATATAATATATGTTTCTCCTGAAAGATTAAATACAGAAAGTTTCCTTAATAATATTGAACAGTGTCAATTATCTCTTTTTGCTATTGATGAAGCGCACTGCGTTTCTCAATGGGGACATGACTTTAGGCCTGAATATCTTGAATTTTCTAGATTGAAAGAAAGATTTCCTTTAATACCTCGTATTGCATTGACAGCAACTGCGGATGAACTTACACGTCAGGATATTGTAAAACATTTAGGTCTTGAAAAAGGTCGTATATTTATTTCCAGCTTTGATCGTCCTAATATTCGTTATCGTATTATGGCTAAAGATAATGAAAAAAAGCAGCTTTTAAATTTCTTAAATGATGAGCATAAAGGCAATTCAGGCATCGTATACTGCATTTCTCGAGATAAAGTTATGGAAATCGCAAAATACCTAAAAGAACATGGTTATGATGCATTACCTTACCATGCCGGCCTTAATAAAGATAAAAGAATGAAGAATCAGGATCGATTTATCAAGGATGACGGGGTAGTGATGGTAGCAACTATCGCGTTTGGGATGGGAATAAACAAGCCCGATGTCAGATTCGTTGCTCATTTAGATCTGCCTAAAAGCGTGGAATCCTATTATCAAGAAACAGGCAGAGCAGGTCGTGACGGTCTTCCCTCTGATGCATGGATGGTCTATGGAATTGAGGATATTGTTAAGTTACAACAATTTATCATCAGATCAAAAGCCACTGCAGAGCATAAAATGCTTGAATACCAAAAACTGGATGCGTTACTTGGTTATGTGGAAACTGTAAAATGCAGACGTCAGGTATTATTGGAATATTTTGGAGAACAAACTGATAATAAGAGCTGCGATAATTGTGATACTTGCCTTGAGCCGATAAAAACTTTTGACGGTACAATTGCGGTACAAAAGGCATTATCTTGTATATATCGAACAGAACAGAGGTTTGGGATAACACATATTATAAATGTTCTTCTAGGTAAAGAAGATGAGAAGGTCAAGAGATTTAACCACAATAAATTAAGTACTTTTGGCATAGGCAAGGAATATGATAAGTCCCAATGGAAGTCTGTTTTCAGGCAAATTATTGCATCCGGGGTAGCAAATGTCGATATGGAATCTTATGGGTCTGTTAAATTAACAGCAAATTCAAATAAAATTTTGCGTGGAGAAGAAAAAATTTATTTGCGCAGTGACGTTATGGATAGAAAGTCAACAAAAACAAAGAAAGTTGATACTGGAAAACGTTCTGTCCTAAAAAATGCAGAAGACGAGACTTTATTCCAGAAATTAAGAGCATATAGATTATCCCTGGCAAAAGAGCAGGGAATTCCTCCTTTTGTAATATTTCATGACAGTACTTTAATTGAAATGGTAAACAAAAAACCTGGAAATCTGGTTGAATTCTCAGGTATTTCAGGAGTAGGAAAAAGTAAACTCGATCGCTACGGCAGCTCTTTCCTTGAAATTATTAAAGAGCATAATTAACGAGCACTAAAAAATTCTTGTGTTTTCTATTGCTCGTTAAATTGTTAGTTATAAGAATGAGCTGTTAGCAGCCTTTTGAGATTATTTTTTCTCCGGAGTTCTGCTATATTCAGATACAGCTTCTTTGCCTTTTTTGGGTTTGTTTTGTTTTGGTTTTTTAACTTCTCTGGATCCTTTGTCTTTTGCCATATCAAGCTCCTTTACGAATTGATGCAATAAATATTACAATTCACGCGAATATTACAATCATTTACTTAATACTAACATAGTCTCATCTAAGGACATAAGAAAAAATACTTACGCATTTTTTCTTACTCGATTAATAGCCGGTTACAGGAATGAGCTTGCACAGCTCCCGCTTCGCATTTTTTCATCAAAATCTTCAATTATTTTTTCCGCTGTCCTTAATTTGATTAATTGATGCTAAATTATAGATTAATTTCCTCTATAATAAGGAATTTTACGATATTTCAGGAACTATTTTGCCTAATTATTAGTCTTTATATTTAATAATCTCAATAAAGAGAGTTACAAATAAATAGGTTTTTGAAGAAAGCAGTTTAGATATTCATTATCTCGGTCTCATTCAAAACATATTAACTGGCAAAAGGAGCCCAAAATAATGACATATCAAGATAAAATTTTACAATGTGCAGATTGTGGTTATGATTTCGAATTCACATCTAATGAACAAGCATTCTACGCTTCAAAAGGTCTTACAAATCATCCAAAGAGATGTAAATCCTGTCGTAATGCAAGAAAAGATTCAAGCCGTTATGGTGTTAGAAGTGAAAATAACTCAAGAAAAATGTACGATGTAGTTTGCTCAGATTGTGGAGCAGATGCACAAGTACCTTTTCAGCCATCTGGTAACAGACCGGTTCTTTGTAAGAATTGTTATTCCAACTCTTATTCAAGAAGATCAGCGTAAAAATTCTAAAGAGAGCTTATAAGCTCTCTTTTAGTATATAAAATCAGAATTTAATTAGAAGACTCTTAAAAATATGTTCTTTCATCCTATCACTGGGCTTAAAACAATAATTTTTCCGAAAATAATATTTGGACTATGTCATAATTAAATTATGGCAATAATGGAGATTAATTTTATTATTACTGAATTATTAAAAATATTAAAACAGGCTCATTTTAAACTTGCAGGAGTTAAGCTGGATCGTGTTAAAGCGATTTTAGAAAATCATATTTCAGCTGGTTATACCATATCAGGTTTTAGTGTATTTCGTAAAGCCAACCTTATCAATCGTTGTCAGGATGACAGACATGTTAAATTTAACATTCAAAAAGATAATGAAGATAAGTGTATAGAAATCAGCATTGAAGAAGTTTAAGCATATTTTATACAGCATTTCTTTAATGATAGCTATGGTTATTCGGCTTTAGAAAAGGACTTATAATGGCATTTATCAGAAAAACCTCTGAAGAAAAAGAGCAAAAACAACTTGAAATGGTTAAGCTGGAAACGAAATACGAGCAATTTCTTTCTAAAAAAATCTCAGAAAAACGAAATGTTCTTTTATCTAAATATCCGGAAATAAAAACCTTGTTTGAAGGCTGGTTGTATGGCGTTTATATTACTATACTTGATGTTCAGCAAATTAAAGAAAGAAAAGGAAAATTATATTATTTATTTGAAAATATTCCTGAATCTACAAATAAATATAAACTAACGTACACTATTGATGATAAAAATAATTGTGTCTTCAATGTTTCGATGTTAAAAAACTTTCCTAAGTCATATTTGAGTATATTTAAAAGACACAATTTCAGTACAGATAAGGAAGAAACTACTGTAAGTGAGCTTATTGTCGCTCATATTTATAAGCTTGATGAAACGGTTTATATCCACCATTCAGACTATAATAAGCTTAATAATGGGATCAAAAATCTTGTACCTTTAGAGAAAGATTTTTTCTATGGCCTCAGTGACGATGAACAGAAGAATATGGCAAAATCTCAACAGTATATTCCTGAAAAATATAAAGCAAAACCAAGAAAAAAGCCTAAAGATGTTGTTAAAATGGAATATAGAGCGTGTGATCTTTATTATAATCACAAAATTCCGGTAGAAAAAATTGCAGCAACTTTAAGAAACAGGCTAAATAAAGCTGCTATTCAAAGAATAGTTAAGCTTTATCCTTATTTTAGAGTGTATTGCATAGAATAAAAAGAACAAATAATATGAAAATCTGGATAGATGCAGATGCCCTTCCGGGGCAAATTAAAGAAATAATTATAAAAGCAGCACATAAGCGAAGTATTGAAACAGTATTTGTTTCAAATAAGTTTATATCTATTCCCGAGTCTCCTTTTCTATCTTTTGTTCATGTTGCCCAAGGGCCTGATGTAGCTGATACATATATATCTGAATGGGCTGAAGACAAAGATCTGGTGATTACACAGGATATTCCATTAGCTGCAATTCTAATCCCAAAAGGAACTGTTGTGATAAGTTTTCATGGTGATCTTTTTACTCCATCCAATATTCGTGAAAGGCTTTCTATAAGAAATTTTATGCATGAATTAAGAGATACTGGAGTTCAAACCAGCGGACCTAAAGCTTTTGGTGATAAAAATAAACAACAATTTGCAAATACATTTGATCAGCAATTAATAAAACTTTTAAAACTGAATTCTGGAAAATAATTAAATTTCGTCCATTTCATTAATAGTAGTAAATCCATATAAAACCTTTTTAATTCCGTCATACCTGGAACTCTGAAAACCAAGAGACTTAATTTGTTGCAAAATTTCCTTTTCAGAATAATTTTTAGCCAAGGAATTAAAGAATTTTGAATCAAATTCAAAAAACTCGTGTATGGGAATTCTGCCTGAAAAACCTGTATTATTGCAGACTATACAACCTTTTGATTTATAGAAATACACCTCTGTTGCGTTATCCCAGATAAAAATATCGTTAATTTCTTTATCTGTTAACTTGAATTTTTCTTTACAGCTATTACAGAGTTTTTTAACCAGTTTTTGAGAAAGTATTCCAATTGATAAGTCAAATAGTACATTTATTTTATTAAGACTTTTAATTGTTTCAACTACATTTTCAGTATTTATATTTATTATAATTAGCTTATTATTTAAATCTGTTTGAAATAACGAACTAATGTCATAAAAATCCTTTAAGCTATTTATAACTGTAATTTCAGAATCAATTTTGTCTGGAACTTCATTTAAAAGCGTTATAGCCTTATCTTTATCATTAAAATAATTGATTATAGCATTGATTATTGTACTTTTACCTAAATCGGAAGAACCTGACAGGAACAAAATAGCTCCTCTTTTTTTTAAAAAATCTTCTAGCTTTCTAAAAATTGATTCAGAAAATCCCAGCTGTTCTAGGCTTTCTATCTGTTTTTTTTCGGCATCAAGTATTTCCAGTATTATCTTTTGACTTTTATCACTTGAATAATAGCTGAACTTTAAATTAATCTGCCTATTAAAAAGTGAAATATAAAAATCACTTTTCTGATATTCATTTTTTTCTTCAAGATGAGCAAAAGTTCTTAATTTTGTAACTATATATGGAAAATATGATAAGTCTAAACTAGTTGAATCATCTATATTTCCATTTATTATAAGATTGATATTTACATTATTTGTATCTGATTCAATAAAAATTTTGGAAGCCCCTTTTCTTACTCCCAAAAGCAGCATTTCACGAATAAATTTATCTGCATTTTTTTTGAGTTGATCTTGCTCTGTATTATCAATTTCATCCATCTTATAGACTCTTGTATAATTAAGCATTAGTAATGATCCTGGATCAAGCTTTTGCCCTTTTTTATGGATAATCTCTCCATGAGTATTAAAAAGGTCAAAATCCAGTTTATCTTTGCCTACTATTTCACTATGCGATACTTCTATAAGAATATGATCCATACTTAGGTAATTTCTCCATACAAAACAGACTTGAATGTCTTTTTAAGCGTATCAAAATTTTCTTTATAAACAAGATTAACAAATTTATATAATAAATCAAAGTCAAATGCTCTTTGCCCCTCCAGTAATATTATATTTAATGCCTCATGGTGCGCCATTTTTGCCTTATAAGGTCTATCAGATACAAGAGCATCATAAACATCAACAATAGAAACAATTTGAACATTTATTGACAACTCATCTCTGGTAAGGCCCCTTGGGTAGCCGTTACCATCAATTCTTTCGTGATGATTGTATACAATTTCTGATATTTTTTCAGGCACTCCCATGTTCGTAACTATCTGATAACCAAGTATCGGATGTCTCTTAATGAGTGCAATCTCTTCTTTATCTAATTTATCAGGCTTATTAAGTATAACTTTGGGAATTCGCATTTTTCCTATATCGTGTAAAAGTGCTCCAAGTACCAATTCTTTGACCAGGTTTGCACTAAATCCTAGCGCCTTGCCTATAGCTGAGCTTAACATAGCAACGTTAACTGAATGAGAATATGTATATTCATCATTAATTCTCAACTGATTAATACAATGGATTATTTCGAGTTTTTGATTAACCTCTTCAATAATTGTATTTCTGACATCTTTACATACTTCCAAGTCGGGGGTTTTACCTTCATATGCCTGTTGTGCAATGTTCTTTGTGCTATTAATAAGATATTCTTTAGTTTTCTCAGAAATTACAGATGGCATTTGATCTACATTAGTTTTATCTTTATTTATAGAAAACTCTTTTGTTAAACCTTCTAAAGAATCGTAACTAAGATAATATTTATCTATTGCTTCATCAATTTCATCAGGAAAACTAAAGACAGTGCTAACCTGTGATTTTGTTAGCTGTTCAATTTTATTTAGGAGTATATCATTTTTTGGATCAGGTGTAGCAGCAATTATTACTTTACCTAATTGATAAATAAGGATTACTTTATTTTTTCTTGCAAATTCTTCTGAAAGTTTTTGAACAACCTCCTTTTGAAACATTGCTTTTTTAAGCTCAGTATATGCAACACCTAATGAATCCCCCCACAGTCTTCCTAATTTCTTTTTTGTAGCAATTTTGCTGTCTACAAGATGTAAAAGAATGGAAAAATAATCATATTTGAATTTTTCAACCAGAACTTTTGCTGTTTGGTCTGAAATTATTCCTTCTTCAATTAATAATCTAATAAAATCCAATTCTTTATTCACTCATTTATTCCTTTAAACTATATCTTTGAGCATTTTATCATCTTTTATCTCATCAAACAGCTGTTTTAAGTTAAATTTTTCTTTATTTTTATTTTCTCTAATAAGCTCAAAAGCCTTCCAAGTTTCATTAATTGATTTTGCCATCTTGTATATAGGAGTATCTTTTCTAATAAAATATTTAGCTCCCAGCTTAATGCATTTTTCAACATCTTCTCTATCAACAATTGCAGTCATCATTATTACACAGGTATTCTCAAGCTCGCTTGTTAATTCTTCAAGTATTTCATCACCAGTTATTCTTGGCATATTAATATCAAGTATCATAATATCAGGCTTTTTCTCTTTAAAAAGAGCAATGGCTTCTACACCGTTTGAGGCTTCCCCAACAATATCAAGATGAATTGTATTTGCAAGCATCTTAAGCAATTCTCTAACGTGCTTTTCATCATCAGCAATAAGTAAAGTGGGTTTCATTATTCTACCCCATTTCTTTTTTTAAACCGCTTAAGAGCATTTTGATTTGATTTATAATTTTAGGTTCTATAATAATATTTCCCTTAATAACAGTTTTTAAAACTTCTTCAAGTTTATGCGCTGCCTCACTAATTTCAGAAAAACCAAACATGCCGGAAGAGCCTGATATACTATGTATTATCTGGTACAATTCCTGTAATACTTCCAATTTATAATTTGTCTCTTCAAGTTTTTTCTCGAAACTAATAAGATCAGCAAGTTTATCCTGAAGTTTTAAAGCAAAATTTCCTCGCAAAGCCTCAAAACCTTCTTGGAAATTTTCATCAAGCATGATTTGCCTCCCATATTTGCTTAACTGTATCTGGGAGGGTTACTGGGTCAAATGGCTTTACAATTACATCCAACACTCCAAGTTCCCTATAATGGGTCATTTCTTTCACTTGAGCCTTGGCAGTCATGAAAACAACCGGAATATCAGCTATTTCAGGAGTGTTTCGAATCCTTTTAAAGGTTGTTGGTCCGTCCATATCCGGCATCATAACGTCCATAAGTATTAAATCAGGTTTCTCTTGAGGAATAGTATCTAATGCTTCCTTGCCAGAACTGCAAATTATTACATTAAACTTTCCTATTTTTTCCAAAGATAACCTTACAACTTTTTGAATATCCACATCATCTTCAACATACATTATTTTATTTAATAGTGTCATCTATCACTCCTGATTCATGTAGCTCAGCTTTATCAACACTGTTGATTAAATTTTCAATTACTTCAAGAAGTTTTTGGTTATCAACTATTGATTTTAACAATATAGAATCTACTTGTTTATATAAGTCCTTATCAACATTAGTTGCTGAAAAGATTACAGTTAACACTTTTTTGTCATTTTGTTCCATTAAAGGCAAAAGCTCTAATCCATTGCCGTCAGGCAAATTTAGATCAAGCAGTAACAAATCATAATGCTCGCTTTGCAATTTTACTTTAGCATCTTCAACAGTTGTAGCCTGTGAAATATTTGCAATTCCCTTTAAAACCGATTTTACTATTTTTAGAATATCCGGATCATCTTCTACATGCAGTATATTTGGAATATTTTGAACATTATTACAGGTAAGTGATTTTAATGAATGAATAAGTTTATTCTCATCAATTGGCTTATTAAGCCAATCTACAAGAGCAAGATTTCCTATTAACTCTTTATTTGTTTGGTCTGCCTTAATAGATACAACTAATATTGGTAAATATTTCGTTTTCTCTTTAGACCTCAATTCATATATTAGAGAAATTCCATCATCATCAGGCAAAATAAGGTCTAAAGTAAGCGCATTATATTCATTTCGAGACAATAACTCTCTTGCCTGACTTGCAGTATATGCAATATCAGTTAAATAACCATTATGCTTTAGTAAGAGAGAAATTAATGATGCTACATTTTTATCATCTTCACAGATTAATATTTTTTTGGTTTGATTTTCACTAATAGATTCGATTGTCTTTTCTTTTAATTCTGGTAAATAAACGAAAAATGTTGTGCCTTCACCTATTTTTGTCTCAAAGCTAATTTCCCCGTTCATTTTCTCGATAATAGCTTTACTTATACTTAATCCTAAACCGGTGCCACCTTTTTGACGTGTACTTGATGAATCGGACTGGGCAAATTTTTGGAAGATTTTACATTTAAATTCATCAGGAATCCCGTATCCATAATCTTTTACAGAGATAATTATGCCATTATTGCTTTTATAACCTGATATTTTCACAGTTTCGCCTGAAGGCGAGAATTTTACTGCGTTAGACAGGAGATTAGTTAAAACCTGTAAAAATCTATTCTTATCAACAACACCCTTTTCATTGGTTAATTGATTATCAAGAACTATATCTACATTAAATTGTTTTGCATAGGATTTATTTTCCTCAATTGCCTGCTCAATAATGGGTAAGATCTCTAATGTTTCAAGATTAAAGTTCATCCTGCCAGACTCAATTTTTTCAATATCGAGAATATCATTAATAAGACTAATTAAACGTATACTATTATTATTAGCAATATCAAGCATATCTTTTGTGTCATCTGTAATATCACCAAGAGCCCCACTTAAAATAAGACCTAAAGATCCTCTTATTGAGGTTAAAGGTGTTCTTAATTCATGGCTTACGGTTGAGACAAATTCATTTTTAAGTTTTTCGATTTCTTTTAGTCTGGTAATATCCCTAAAATTACACAAACGACCAACTTGTTTGTCGTCCTTAAATAATGGAAGGGTGTATCTCTCAATAATCCTGCCATTTTTTAATTCATAAATATCCTTTACCTTATCAAAGGTTTGGAAGATTTTTTTGCTGTTATCAATAAAAATCTGCGGGTATTTCATTGTCTGAGCAACAGCATCTCTAATTTCAGTGCCAATTTTGATATTTTTGGCTTCTTCAGGCAAACCAAACATTTCAAAAAACATATTATTTGTTAAAATAATTCTGTTTTCTGTACTAAACAATATATAGCCATTCTCTGTGGATTCCATTATCAATCTCTGAAGAGCATCTTTTTCCTTAATCAGGTTTAAAGATTCCTGGATTTTTTCCTGTTTTTCGTTTCTTTCTATGACACTCGCTATTGATGCTGCAAATGATAAAAGAATAGCTTTTTCAGCTTCACTCCAGGTTCTTTCATTTTTGCAATCATCAAATCCAACATAACCCCAAAAATAATCTCCTATATATATTGGGAATAACATAATAGAATGTACTTTATATCTTTCTAATATTCCTTGCATCACTGGTTCTATATCTTTTACGTTTTTTATCAGTGGCTTCTTAAGATATAAGGAGTCAGCCAGAGCAGGTACATTGTTTAAATGCATATTCTGTAAAGAGACGTCATCTATTTGTGAATATATAGGATCTGATACCCATTCATGCTTATAACTGGTAAGAATTTTATTACTTTGGTTATCATATCTATTTTCAAAAAGAACAATCCTATCAATATCAATGACATTGCCGATTACACCAAAAGCATTGACAATTGCTTTACCAAAATCAGGATTTTTTACCAGTTCATTAATTGCATCACTAGTTGCCGATAGCAATTTATCCTTTAATAATAATTCCTGCTCATATAATTTATGATCAGTAATATCCCGCGAAAGACCAGTTGTTCCTATTACATTTCCATTTTTGTCAAATATTGGGGTTTTAAAAGTTGCAAACCACTTTTTTCCTTCAGGAGTAGCAATATGCTCCTCAACGGACAATTGCTGTCCACTCGCCATTACAGCAACATCATCGACACGGTATTTTTCAGCCAATTCTCTTGGCCATATATCAAGGTCTGTTTTTCCTATTAAATCTTCAGAACTATGTTTACAGCTATCTGCGAACGGCTTATTTACAGATATAAACTTGCCTTCTTTATCTTTAAGCCAGGCAATAAACGGCATATTATCAAGAATGGCACTCAACCGTTTTTCGGTAATTTCAAGCAATATATTACTTGTTATAAAGTTGTCAGATTCTTCTTCTTTTACAAGTTTATAAAAACCACAATCCATACAGTTTTTAATTTTTTCCTCATATGCACCCTGCACTGATTCATCACAAAAAGTACCTGCAATAATCCAGCACGCTCTGCCTGCATTAACACCGGAATGTATGCCAGTTGTTTTTTTATTGACAGCAGCAGGACATACACCAAGTTCAGCAACTTTTAAGCCTCCGGGTTCTCTGCCGCATTTTTTATATTCCCAACAATTTTGCTTTGGACATGTCATTATTACACCTGCTTCTATTTATAAATTTTTTTTCTATTATATCATTCTTACTAATTTAGAATAATATTCCAAACTAGTAAGAAAAAAGCTGTTAATGAATTTTAGAAATAAATCATAAATAGATTACACCTCTATTAGCGCAATTCAAGAACTCAAAAAGTTGTATTAGCTGATGTTATCATATCATTGTAATTCATTTTGAAATTCCCATTGAATTTGCCTCTAATAGGGATTTTTCGCTTATTTTCTTATTTTTTCCAATTGCTATTTTTATTTCGTGATTCGGGTTAATTAGCAATTTAATCTATAAATTTAGGATTTTTAAGATAAGCGTGAGGATATGTGTAATCTTCCTTAAAACCTATTTTTCTATACATTCTTAAAGCAGCAAAATTATCAGTTTCAACGGCAGCATTTACCTCAGTAGCATATATTTTTCCTTGTTGTATACTTTCAATGATTGATGCTACTGAATTTTTCAGAAGATATTTCCCAAAACCTTTATTTTTATGTGCTTGTTTAACTCCAATAAGAGGTATATTTGCAGTAAGCACATCCGTTATATCAGCAAAACATACGCCTATTAGTTCATCATTATGTATGATTACAGCTGTACACTCCGGCAAGAAAAAACCAAAGATATTACTGACAATTTTATTAACTACATCTTTTGATCCTTCAAGAGTTAGGAATCTTGGATCAAAGTTAGTATCAGTTGCGGTTTTAAATGTATCGTGAATAGCTTGAGATGCTTGTTCAAAGTATTCGTTTTGCCAGGTTGCTATTCTATATCCTTCCGGCAATTCTGGCAGAGTTAAATTTTTTAAAATTTGGTAAGAAATTATATTATCAAATTTGAATTTTACAATCGCTTGTCCGATTAATTTAAATCCTAATAGAGAAATATCTCTTGTAAAAGATTCTTGGATTCCCAGCATCGGGTAACTTACTACATTCCAGTCATCTTTATCTTTAATACAATCAAGAAATGCCTTTAGAAGCACAGTTCGTTTTTGATTATCATTATCAGGTACGAATATTATGTTTAGTTCTATAG
>MFRQ01000024.1:14159-16310 GCA_001784615.1 Candidatus Melainabacteria bacterium RIFOXYA2_FULL_32_9 | reverse complement strand
CTGCTCGAGAACGTATAATAGAAATCCCTTGGGTTCTGAATCTTCGAATAGCACAAAGCCTTTTAAAACGTCTTGAGTGGCTATGTTTTTAAAGTCTTCATATTCAAGGGGAGGAATATCAAATTTGTAATCAGTAGTTGATTTCACCTTGAAGTCTTCATACAATGCCTGTATTTGCTCAATATTATTGTTATTTAATTCTTCAACCTTTATAGTATGAATTTCCTGCATAACTAATTCTCTTTCCTGTTTAAGTCTAGTTATCTAATTTTAACTTTGAATTGACTTTAACACAACTTATTTCACCAAATAAAACTTTAATATAAAATGCAAAAGCACCCTCTAATTTAGAGGGTGCTTTACAGGTTTTTAACTATATATTAGCTAGTTCAGGTTGATTAAAATTTGCTTGCTGTTTTAACGTCTCAGCTTTATCAGTATGTTCCCAAGGTGTATCTATGTCAGTTCTACCTAAATGACCATAGGATGCAAGTAATCTATAGAAAGAACCACTATTTTTAGCTGGAAGGTTTCTTAGATCAAAGTTTCTAATGATTGCAGCTGGTCTTAAATCAAAGTTTTTGTCAACGAGTTCGCTAATTGCGTCGTCAGATATAACACCTGTACCGAATGTCTCAATCATAATAGATACAGGTTTAGCAACACCGATTGCATAGCCTAATTGAACTTCACATTTTTTAGCTAATCCAGCAGCTACAACATTTTTAGCAACATATCTTGCTGCATAAGCTGCACTACGGTCAACTTTTGTTGGATCTTTTCCACTGAAAGCGCCACCGCCATGACGTGAATAGCCACCGTATGTATCTACAATGATTTTACGACCAGTTAAACCAGCATCACCTTGTGGCCCACCAACTACGAATCTACCTGATGGGTTAATTAAGTATTTTGTAGATGCGTCAGGTTTGATTTTATCATTTTCAAAAACCGGCTCAATAACATATTTAATCATATCTTTGGCAATTATTTGTTGAACTTTAGCGTTGTCTGTTTCTCCATTAATAACAGGATCATGCTGAGTTGAAACTACTACGGTGTCAATTCTAGCTGGAATCCCATCTACATACTCAACTGTAACTTGTGTTTTACCGTCAGGTCTTAAATATGTTAATGTACCATCTTTTCTTACTTGAGCAAGTTTTAGTGCGAGTCTTTGAGCAAGACTGATAGGTAATGGCATTAATTCAGGGGTTTCATCACAGGCAAATCCAAACATGATTCCCTGATCACCAGCGCCTATTTCATTAATATCTTTTTCACTTGGTAATCCACGAGATTCAAGGGCTATATTAACGCCACCTGCAATATCGGGTGATTGTTCGTCTATGCTTGTTAAAACAGCACATGTTCTAGCATCAAAACCGCCGCTAGAACTTCCAATGTAACCAATTTGTTCTACAGTATTTCTTACTACACGTGAAATATCAACATAGCATTCAGATGTAATTTCTCCTGAAACTAAAACCATACCAGTTGTAACAGAAGTTTCAGCAGCTACTCTTGAATTAGGGTCTTGAACAAGAAAAGCATCTAAGATAGCATCTGAAATCTGATCGCATACCTTATCTGGATGCCCTTCTGTTACCGATTCTGAAGTAAATAAAAACCTTTTAGATGTCATAATGTGCTCCTTCTATAAAAAATAACCTCATACACTTATCAAGTACATAGAGGTTATAGTTGGTATTATAAGGATTAATTCTTATTTTACCAACTTATCTACCAGGCGTATCCTGCTGGAATTAGCACCTTTTAAGAAATATTTTTCTTAGAGGTTGCCGGGCTTCTTCGGGCCAGTCCCTCAGCCACTACATTACCTATAAATCATTTATTTTAGATATTTTTTTATTAAAGGTAATGTTGCTCTTGATAAGTTGTATATTATGAATGTTAGAATAAATGGAATTAATGGTCAAGAACTAAAAGAATAATTTAATATTTTCAATATTAAATATATTTTTGCATATGTCATGAAATTCTTCTAACTTTATAAGGACGCAATAAAAAATGCGTAAGTATTTTTTATTGCTCGATTATTTACCGGTTATAAGAAGCAGGCTACAAAAATACCTATTGGATTAGAATGAGTTTTGTTTTCGGTCCAGACCAGCGAAGCTGCTCTTCCCG
>MFRQ01000024.1:11998-14146 GCA_001784615.1 Candidatus Melainabacteria bacterium RIFOXYA2_FULL_32_9 | reverse complement strand
TTCGCATTTTTTCATCAAAATCCATAAGTATTTTTTTCGCTGTCCTTAATTGAAAAATTTAATCTTGATCGTCCAGTGTTAATAACATGCCTTCAAGAATTATATTGCAGTCATCAACAGGAAGGGTGCTAAGTACGTTCATAGCACTCATTAACACAGGATTTCTATCATACCAGCGTCTCTTGTTAGAAGACTTATACAGACCTAAAACTCTATTTTTTCCTATACTGATAGGAATTTCATCTTCTTTTCTATTTTTTCTTAATATATTAACAAGCTGGATTAAAGTTGTGCCTAGTTCTTCTTGCTCTATTTGAGAAAGAGATTCTATAAGCTCTAGGACTTCCACCATTTTAGGGCCTCTATCGTACCAGCGATTGCTTAAAATATTCTCCTGCATAAATTTATTTCCCCAATCCTTACATACAATAATTATAATAAAATATTAGAGTTTTGGGCAAAAATAAATATGATTGATAATGATATACTAAGTTGTCTGATAGACTTTAAGTTTAAAAAGTCAATATAAGGCGAAATAATTATGTTGAATAAGAGTGATTATGAAGTTATAGGTAATGATTTACAGGCTGTAATTATCAGGCTTTCTGAAGCAAAATCTGTATTTGCAGACCCTGGTAGTCTTGTTTATACCAGCGATAACGTAAAAATGGATGTTACTTTGGGAGAACGTGGTTTTGCGAAAAGAATTTTAAGTGGATTTAAAAGAACTATTGTAGGAGAGAATTTCTTTTTAACTAGATTCAGCTCTGATCTTGGAACGGGCGAAGTTGTTTTCAGTTCACCTGTGCCTGGCAAGATTATCCCTGTTGAAATTCCTAAAGAAGGACTGATTTGTGAAAAACAGGCTTATCTTTGTTCTGATAGCAGCATAAATATTGAAGTTGCTTTTGCAAAGCGAATTGGGGCAGGTTTATTTGGACGAGAAGGTTTTATTTTACAAAAGTTAACAGGAGAGGGGACTGTATTTGTTCAATCTTGCGGAACTATTATAAAAAAGACTTTAGGGCAAGGAGAAATCATCAAACTTGATCCTGGTTGTGTAGTGGCTTTTGATCCTTCTGTTGACTATGACATCAAATATGTTGGGAATATCAAGACTGCTATATTTGGTGGTGTAGGTTTATTTTTTGTTACATTAGTCGGACCTGGAAATGTTTACATACAAACCTTGCCATTGAGTAAATTATCCCGGAAGCTTCTGTCTGGATCTAAGTTTCCCAAGGCTAAGTCAAATGGCTAGTTAAATATTACCCTATTAATCATTTCTAAAATACATGACTCAAAGATAAAAATAGTGCATAATATTATCCAAAAGGTAAGATCCCTCGTCATTGCCAATACTTTTTATATTATATGTCTACCACTTATTATCTTTCTTTGTATTAAAGCTAAAGTATCTTTTAGAGTAGGTCATTCCAGTTATATAGGGACTTTATATGCAAAACAGGACAGTATTTTTAAAGTATTTTTCATTGGTAATTACTTTGATTATCTTGCTAATTTCTGGGCTGCCCGTATTTGCAAATGATAATTTTATAATTACTAACATTGTTTCTGACGATGCAGGCAAATTATTATTAATAAACGGTAAAAACACTAGTGGGGTTGACAATTATAAGGTCGTTAAGCTTGAGAATCCTCAGCGAGTTGTTTTAGATATTCCTAATGCTGTATTAATAGGAACCAGACGCTCTATTAATCTTGCTAATACTGGTATCACAAATGTAAGAATAGCTCAATTTTCTGCTGACCCCAGTATAGTAAGGGTAGTATTTACTGCGGATTCTAAAGAAAATTTAAAAAAATTATCCTTTCATAAGTCTGATAATACATTAATTTTCAAGATTAATGGAATTGAGGTTCAAAAATATTCTGCACCTTCAGTGTATCGAGACAAGGATACAGAAGATAATACTCAGGATTTTATTAAAATAAACAATGAGAAAAGTGCAGAAAAAAAAGAAGGTGAAGCCCAGCTTGTTACTGAAACTAAGGAAAAAGTAATTGATGAGCCTGAAAAACAAGAGAAGCCTTTAGTCCATTTGAAAAATTCTAATGATCAGAATATGGTAATTAACACCATAAAGAATGTTAATAATCATCTAGTCTTGTCTGGAATAGGCTCTA
>MFRQ01000024.1:9096-11960 GCA_001784615.1 Candidatus Melainabacteria bacterium RIFOXYA2_FULL_32_9 | reverse complement strand
TCCTGAAACTTTAAGAGTAGTTGTTGAGACAGCTGATCCTAATAATTATAAAACTATAATTTCACCAGACTTACAATCACTTGTAATTACGCCAAAAGATAATATAAATATATCTAATTTACCAAATAGTAAAAATGAATGTCAGATACAGGATATAAAAGTACAAAAAATAGATAATAAAACGACGTCAATTATTCTTACTGCAACACAACCTATAATTCACAATATAAGACATTTACACAGGCCTGAAAAGGTTTTATTGGAATTATATAATGTTAATGCTCCTCCTAAAGCTTTAATATCTGCATTACAGAAGTCAAACCAATATCTTGGTGTGGATATTGGTTTTATTGAAAAATATCCAATGGGTTCCAGCTGGTCTTTTCCTATTAATTATGGAGCAAAAATTGAATCAAAATTGAGTATTGATGGAAAAAATCTTGAAATAACGTTTATAGATAAGATTGTTGCACCAAAAGGAAGAGTTGTTATTGATGCAGGCCATGGTGGTAGCGAACCGGGTGCAAAAAGAGCTGGAATTTATGAAAAACATATAACATTAGATATTGCAAAAAAAGTATATAAATACTTGTCTATGGCTGGTGTTGATGTAATAATGACCAGGAATGATGATGATACTCTTTCTCTTAAAGAAAGAACAGAAATCACAAACAGAGTAAATCCAAACGTCTTTGTAAGTATTCATGTGAATGCATGTGAGAATTCCAGAGTAACTGGGCTTGAAACTCATTGGTATACACCTCAAAGTAGGGAACTTGCAAGACACATTCATTCAAGATTAGCAAATTATGTGAAATCGCATGATAGAGGCGTTATTAAATCAATGTTTTACGTCATTCATCATGTAAATGTACCAGCGGTACTTGTTGAAGTTGGTTTTATGTCCAATGATGATGAAAGGTGTCAGATAATGACTGAGGAAAGACAAGAACTAACTGCAAGAGCTGTCGCAGACGGCATAATTCAGTATCTTAGATTTGGATATTGATTTTGTGGCATATTTAAAGGAATTTAATAATGGTTAGTGATAAACCAATTGGTGTTTTTGATTCAGGAGTTGGGGGATTAACAGTTTTAAGAAAGCTTGTTGAAGCACTTCCTGGTGAAAATTATTTATATTTTGGCGATACTGCAAGAGTTCCGTATGGGGAAAAAACTAAAGAGCAGTTAATACAATTTGTAACTGAAATTCTGAACTGGTATAAATATAAAGACGCAAAAGCTGTATTAATGGCCTGTAATACGAGTTCAGCGGTAGTTTTGGATTTTGTTAAAGATAAATATGACTTTCCTATATATGGATTAATAGAACCTACTGCAAAGCATGTTGCTGGTTTAAGTGAGAAAAATATTGGAGTGATTGCAACTTCTGCTACTATTAAATCTAAAGCGTATAGCACGAATATATTAAAGCTTAATACGGATAAAAATGTTTTTGAGATAGGGTGTCCTGGACTTGTTGAAATAGTTGAATCAGGATCTTTGGATTTACCTGAATCTAAAGAATTAGTTAGCAAATATGTCACTCAGCTTCTTGAAAATAACGTAGAAAAAATAATACTTGGTTGCACTCATTACCCTTTTTTAACGGAATTGATTAATCAAGTAACTAATAGACCCGATATGTTAATTGATCCGGCTGATTATCTTGTTAAAGCTGTAGAAATTGAGCTAGAAAAACTAGGAATACTTAGTAATTCTCATTGCGGTTCAAGAAAATACTTTGTAAGTGCCAATGCTGCTAAATTTGCTCAAGTAGGACACAAATTCTATTCAGACTGTACTGAAGTTGAAGAGATTAATTTGGATTTATTGAAAATATAGAATTGGTTATATAGAAAGAAATACTTTAAAATATTATTTATTGAGAAGCTGTTTTAAAATACTCAAGCATTGCACAGTTAGAATAGATAATTTATAATTAATATATAGTGCATAAATTAAGAATATTCTGAGAAGATATTATGAAAATTCAAAAGGCATTTACTTTAGCAGAGACTTTTGTAACTTTAACCATTATTGGAGTAATAGCAGCTTTAACTATTCCTAGCTTAATTGTAAAAGTTACTGATGATCAACTTGCAACCAAATGGAAAAAAACTCTTGCTGAATTATCAGATGCTACACAAAAAATTGACTTGAACCATGATATAGATACAAGCTCTCATGCCAACTTTAGAGATGACTATGCTGAAGTTATGAATTTTATCGCTACAGGTGATTTTAATGTTTTATTAGGAAGTGTTATTACTTATAAGCATTATAAAGGTAATGGCTTTTGGACTACTAGTTCAGGAGCTAATTATGCTGCGGGTCAACTACCGAGTGGAGCTGTTATAGGTTTTTATCGTTATAGTACTACCTGTGCTAGTACTTCTACTGCTGTACTTGGAGGTGGAACATTAACAGGAGTATGTGCAGAGCTTGATATTGATGTAAATGGAGATGATCCTCCTAATATGGTAGGAAAAGATTATAATATGGCCTGGTTAATTAAGAAGGATGGAGTGTATCAGGTAATTTCTGGCGGAACAAATAATGATGGAACAAGCTGTGTTGCTGGTAGTAGTACCTGGAGAAACAGTTTAGGATGCGCTGTTTATCCGCTAAAAGGCACTCCTTTACCATAAAATATTAAATGAAAAGACTTAGCATTGCGCAGTTATAATAGATAATTTATAATTAGCATATAACTCATAAATTAAGAATGTTCTGAGAAGATATTATGAAAATTCAAAAAGCATTTACATTAGCAGAAGCTGTTATAACATTGACAATTGTAGGAGTAATAGCAGCTCTGACTATTCCTAGCTTGATTGTAAAAGTTACTGATGATGAACTTG
>MFRQ01000024.1:0-9085 GCA_001784615.1 Candidatus Melainabacteria bacterium RIFOXYA2_FULL_32_9 | reverse complement strand
AGAAATGAATATGCTGAAGTTATGAATTTTATTGCTACAGGTAATTTTGATACTTTAGTAGGGGATGTTACATATAAAGGTTATAAGGGTGGTAACGTATGGGATTCCGATGCATTTTCTGCTGGCCAGCTTCCGAGTGGAGCGGTTGTTGGATTTTGGCCTTATAGTGCTGCTTGCACCAGTACTTCAACTGCGGAATATGGAGTTGGTACTTTAACAGGAGTATGTGCAGAGCTTGATGTTGATGTAAATGGAGATGATCCTCCTAATATGATGGGAAAAGATTTTCATCTTGCCTGGTTAATTAAAAAAGATGGAGTGTATCAGGTAATTTCTACTGGAACAAATGATGATGGATTCAGTTGTGTTGTTGGTAGCGCAGCCTGGACTACCAGTATGGGATGTTCCAGTTATCCACTTAAAGGCATTTCTTTACCATAATTTTATAATTAATAATTTATCATTTTATCAAGATTCTTTTTAAAAAGTTCAGTTTTTATGCTTTTTTACTCATACAGTAATCTTCATTTAGTAGATCACTACTTTATCTATCTTGTTTTTAAAGGTGGTAAAATAAATCTACCTAATTTCCTTGAAAAATGTTTGATAAGTATAAGATAATTTAGAAGGCATCATTAATTAGTTGAGAATTGATATAAAGCTAATCATGAAGAAAAATAAATTAATTACAATAGCTATATTTACAGTTTTTGTTGTATTCCTGCTTAAATCCTGCATTAAAGCTGATATTCCGGAAATTGAATCAAAACAGGAAACAAGTAAAAGTTTAAGTGCTGCTGAAGTTAAATATCCAGGACCATTTAAAACTATAGAGATAAATGGTGTTGAATATAAACAAGCACGAGGTGAAATAGGAATACCTGGAGGAACTCTTCATACCTCTACTATTGGAGAAGGCCCTAAAACATTTAATCCATGGAATGCCAAGGATAATACTTCAGCCACAATTGGTGAATTAATGTTTGATGGTCTTGTATCAACAGATGCTTATACTGGAGAGGTCATTCCTCATCTGGCAAAATCTGTTACCGTTGATCAATCAGGCACTGTATATACAATAAAACTAAGAAAAGGATTAAAATGGTCAGATGGTAAACCTATTACAGCCGAAGACGTTGTATTTACTTGGAATGATATTGTAGCAGCCGGATTAGGCAATACCAGCATGAGAGATAATTCTCTTATTGATGGTAAAATGCCTAAAGTGGAAGCTATAGACAAGTTAACTGTAAAGTTTACAACCCCAAAACCATTTGCTCCATTTCTAAGACAACTTGGCTTAAATATAGCCCCAAAACATATTCTCGAACCTGTTGTCAAAAAAGGTAAAATTGCTTTTGACTCATTCTGGGGCGTTACTACTCCATCTGAAAAGTTTGTAACAAGTGGCATGTTTAGACTTACTAAATATGTTCCAGCTCAAAGAGTTGTTTTTAAAAGAAACCCTAATTACTTTGTAATAGATAAAAAAGCCCAAAAACTCCCCTATTTAAGTAATTACGTTATCTACATAGTAGGAGATTTAAATAACGAAGTTTTAAAATTTGAAGCAGGAGAGATAGACCTCCTTTCTGTCAGAGGTGGAAATGTAGCCAGATTTAAAGAACTGGAAAAAAGCTCCGATTACAAAATGTATAATCTGGGGCCAGATACCAGCACTTCATTTATTACCTTTAATTTAAATAGAAGAAAAAACGAAAATGGGCATTTTTACGTAGATCCCAAAAAGCAATTATGGTTTAATGATGCAAATTTTAGAACCGCTGTTGATTATGCTATAGATAGAGAAAACATAATAGCCAATATTTTGAGCGGAGTTGGAGCACCGTTATACACAGCAGAAAGTTTATCGTCTGTTTTTCTTAATCCTAAACTTAAAGATGGGCACGCAAGAGACCTGAATGTAGCTCGTGAATATCTTAAAAAATCAGGATTCAAGTGGGATAAATATGGCAGGTTAATGGATAAATGGGGAAATATTGTAGAGATTAATCTGTTTACCAATGCAGGGAATACTGAAAGAGAAGCTACAGGAGTAATGGTCAAACAGGATCTTGCCGAAATTGGTATCAAAGTTAATTTTAAACCTATAGAATTTAATGTATTAGTAGGAAAGCTAAACGATTCTCTTGATTGGGATGCAATAATAATAGCTTTAACCGGCAGCCCAATTGAACCACATGGAGGAAGAAATGTCTGGGATAGCTCAGGAGCCTTACATTTATTCAATCAGAGAAAAGGTGATCAGTTAATTACAAAGCCTGATTTGAGAGATTGGGAAAGAGAGCTTGATCGAATTTTTGAAGAAGGTGCAAGCACAATTGATTTAGAAAAGCGAAAAGAAGTTTATAATAAATATCAAGAAATCGTATACAATGAACGTCCATTAATATACATCTATTCAGGTCTTAGAATTTATGCTGTAAGAGATAAATTCGGTAATTTACAACCAACTCCACTTGGTGGAATCATTCATAACTTGGAAGAAATATACATTAAAGGATAAATATGTCTATACCTTTATACATATTAAAAAGAATACTACAAGTCATACCATTATTGTTTTTGGTTTCAATAGTGAGCTTTATTGTTATTAAATTAAGTCCTGTTGATCCATTAGCAGAGCTAAAAATGAATCCTGCTATATCACCTCAAACACTTCAAGCAGAAAAAGAAAGACTAGGACTTGATTTACCTATACATAAACAATATGTAAAATGGTTAACAAGTGCCTTAAAAGGCGACCTTGGAATATCAACATCCGGTGAGAAAGTTATAGATAAATTAACAGAAAGAATTCCGAATACATTAATGCTAACTTTCTCAGTGATAGTAATAACTTGGCTTGTAGCTGTCCCATTGGGCATTTTTGCAGCATTACACTGGAAAACCCCTTTTGACAGGGCTCTAACACTAATATCCTCTTTGGGAATGGCAGTTCCTACATTTTTTATGGCTTTATTAATGTTAATTTTTGCAGTAAAAACCGGTTGGTTTCCTGTAGGAGGGTTAACTAGTGTAGGATTTGAGAAATTTAACCCTATACATAAAATATTGGACATAACACACCATCTATTTTTACCAGTGCTGGTATTAGCTACTGCCAGCCTTGCAGGATTACAAAGACAAATGAGAGGTAACTTGTTGGATGTCCTTGAGGCAGATTATGTAAAAATGGCAAGGGCTAAAGGATTACCTGAGCATAAAGTTATTTATAAACATGCCGTAAGAAACGCCATTAACCCCATGGTTACTTTATTGGGATTTGAGTTTGCATCATTATTAAGCGGTGCTGCACTAACCGAATATGTTTTTCAATATCCGGGCCTTGGCAGATTAATACTTGAGGCTGTAATTAAGTTAGATATAAATCTCGTAATGGCTTCTCTTATGATGGGAGCAATCATGCTTGTAGTTGGTAATTTGATTGCCGATATATTGTTAAAGTTAGTAGATCCAAGAATTACATTGAGTTAAATGATATGCAATTTCTAAATCAAAAAACACAAAAAACAATAATTAAAAAACTTATCAAAGACAAGTTTGCTCTTGTGGGATTAATAGTCCTTGCTTGCCTTTATTTAGCCATAACTCTGGCAAGTTTCTTTACACCATATCAAAAAGACTTTAGTGACAGACATTTATCATACGCTCCGCCATCAAAAGTCTTTATGATTACTCAAGAAGGACATATTTCCTGGCCATATACGTATAATTATGAGAGAGAATTCAATCCAGACACGTTTAGCATGGATTTCAAGCTGGATAGATCTAAGAAACATTATTTAAAATTCTTATCATTAGGATATGAATATAAATTATTAGGCATAATTCCTGCAAATATACATTTAGTAACTGTAGATGAACCTGGAAGACTATTTTTACTTGGTGCAGACATAAATGGTCGTGATAATTTTTCAAGATTACTTTATGGAGGGCAGATTTCATTAACTATCGGATTTTTAGCATTACTTATCTCGTTTCCAATAGGACTGATATATGGTGGAATAGCAGGATATTTCGGTGGTAAAATCGATAATATAATGATGCGTATTGCAGAAGCAATAATGAGCATACCTACTTTTTATCTATTAATAAGCCTTGCTGCAATATTGCCTGCTAATATGACAAGTGGACAAAGGTTTACTTTAATCACAGTAATACTTGCTTTTATAGGATGGGCTGGATTTAGCAGGGTTATTCGGGGCATGGTTTTATCAATTAAGAGTCAGGAATTTGTCGAAGCTGCACAAGCTATTGGAGCAAGCCCCTTTAGAATAATTGTAAAACATGTCTTACCCCAAACTGCAAGTTATGTTATAGTAGCAATGACATTAAGTGTTCCGGGCTTTATTCTGGCAGAGTCAGGTCTAAGCTTCCTTGGATTAGGAATTCAGCAACCTGATGCCAGCTGGGGAAATATGTTAAAAGAAGCACAAGAATATATTAATGTTATAAATCGTCCTTGGCTTCTAATACCTGGTTTCCTTATATTTATTGCGGTTCTTTCATTTAACCTTGTTGGTGATGCTGTAAGAGACGTTTTAGACCCAAAAAGCAGAGTAAGATAAAATTAAGAATAGCTAGAAAGAGAGATTGAATATAAATGCTGTCACTTGATATATTTAGTGGTATTAACCTTTTTGACAATATTAATTTCGACTTACTAATCAGAGTTCTGGTATCTACAGTACTTGGATTTGCAATAGGCATGGAAAGAGAGCTAACTAATAAATCAGCAGGACTAAGAACTCATATTCTAGTATGTTTAGGTTCTACGGTATTTACGATATTATCTATATATGGATTTTCAAATGTTACCACACCTGATGGGGTCAGAATAGTGCAAGATCCTGCCCGTATTGCTGCACAAATTTTAACAGGCATAGGTTTTATTGGCGGTGGAGCGGTTCTGCATCACGGAATTTCGGTATACGGCCTTACTACTGCAGCTACTTTATGGATAACAGCAAGTATAGGCATGGCAACAGGAACAGGTTCATATCAGATTGCTGTTTTAGCTACCATATTAACTTTGATTATCCTTGTAGTAATTAGAAAATTAGAAAGAGGATTTATATCAAGACATACCAGAAAAGGAGTAAGAATCAAAGCAACAATTGTATGCGCAGCTGAGTATGTATCTGATATACAGGACTGGTTCTTCAGAGAATTTAGTAATATTGTCGAAACACAAGTAGGAAAGTCAGCAAGAGAAGATGATTTTATGAAAATAGTCTTTGTCCTTGACGTATATGATAGTGATCCAATTAGTAAAGCCTATAAGAGAATCAAAGAATTAAAAAATATAGAATCTTTAACCCTTCAGCACGTAGTACAAGAAGATTAATCTATACAAAGCTTATTTAAGATCAAATAGCAATATCTCGCTTTTTTCTAACGGGTATAATTCTATACATTCTTTATCACTTAATGCTACACCATCTCCTTTTTTGAGTGAAATATCGTCTATAAGCAATTTCCCATAAATTACCTGTATCCAGGTATATCGATCTGGATTTTGTTTAAAAGTCGATTTTTCACCTATATTAAGTATGCTTGCATAAATATTAACATCTTGATGTATTTGAAGAGAGTTATCATGTCCATCATTAGAAGCAATCAGGCATAATTGTCCGTCTTTATCATTAAACGAAAATAACTTACACTCATAACCAGGTTTTAAGTTATCTTGATCCGGGAAAATCCAGATTTGTATGAAATGCAAATTATCAGTCTGAGAATAATTATATTCACTGTGTATAATACCTTTTCCTGCAGTTATTCTCTGAACCTGGTTAGAATGAATCACAGAACTATTTCCGAGATTATCTTCATGAATAAGTTCACCATTTATAACATAAGTAATTATTTCCATATTTTTATGCCTATGAGCAGGAAATCCCTGTTCAGGTTGAACTATATCTTCATTAATCACTCGAAGATCTCTAAAGTGCATATGATTTTCATTCTGATATTCCTCAAAAGAGAATGTCCGATATGAATTCATCCATCCACGATTAGTATATCCACGTTCACTACTTTTACGTACAGTAATCATTATCAATCCTTTTTAATTATAAATAATTATTTTGATAATATTTTATGTTTTTTTAGTTAAATAACAAGCGACAAATAGACAAATATTGCATTAAAAAGCTAATGTTTGGATAAACCTAGTACAAACACCAAAACTTAATCCTTATATTTTTTAAACGTTTTGATTTTCTTCAATATACTTATGATAGTAATAACGCATATAAGGCAGAGCAATAAAGTTATTAAGCACATGCACAATTATTGGAACCAGTAAATTTCCTGTGAAGATAAATAACCATCCTAAATAAAATCCAATAATAACCGCATAGATCCCATAATATAAAGTCTTAGCATTACCAATATGAAATAAACCAAAAACTACACTTGCAATAACAATACCAAATTGCTGCTGAAGTATTCCTCTAAAGAAAAACTCTTCAGCAAATCCGGATATAAGCGCAATAACAAGAGCACCGGGCAGACTTACATTTGCTGCCAGATATGCTATATCATTATAAGCATCCTTTAAATTTCTAAAAAATGGAATAAGCTTAGAAAGCTCGTTTATCGAGACATAATTGATAAGTAATATAAACACTGCCCCAATAATTGCCCAAAATATATCTGCATAATCAAAGTATATTTTATTAAAAGGGTTAATTTTAGCCAAATAACCCCACAAAAGAGCAATAAGAAATAATCCTCCCTCAAGAGTGAGTATTAGCAATATTAGTTCTTTTTGTTTAATTTCATTGATATTAGTCATTTTAAATTTTTCTATTTATTTTATCTATTTTCGAATTTAATTATGAACAACAACATATTATAAAAGTCTTATTTATTGTAGAGTTATAAAAAGAATAACAGAATAACATATAAATATCACTATGGATACTGAAAAAAGAACACTAAAAGTACTGGAATGGAGTACTATACTAAAAAATCTAGCTCAGCACGCAACTTCTGAGATTGGAAAAGCGCGCTGTTTAAGTGCACCTACATATTCCAATACAGATACTATCAAATCTGAACTAAAAAACACAACTGAAGCTAAATTTCTTCTTGATCAAGCCATATATCCTCCTCTTGGAGGTATAAGGAATATTGTAGACTTAATTGGATTAACAAAAATTGGTCAAACATTAAAAAATCAAGAATTAATTGACATTGCAAGCACCATTGGAGCATCAAGAAGGTTAAAATCATTCTTTTCAAAATATCAGGAAGAAACACCAAATTTATTTCACATATCCCAAAATTTATTTGAGAATAAAAAACTCGAAGAAGATATTCTGAATACTTTCGATGACTCCTGTGAAGTGGCTGATAATGCAAGCCCAGAGTTAAGAAGGTTAAGAATAAGTTATAAAGATCATACAGCTAATTTAAAGAGTAAATTAAATAGCTTAATTACCTCTTCTGAATATTCAAAGTACTTACAAGAACCTGTATATACTTTAAGAAGTGATAGATATGTTATACCTGTTAAGATAGAATTCAAATCCAATGTGCAAGGAATAGTCCATGACAGCTCATCCAGCGGAGCAACTCTATTTATTGAGCCAAAATCAATTGTTGAATTAAATAACAATTTAAAAGAAATAGAGCTTAAAATCGATTACGAAATTAAAAGAATTCTTGCAGAACTCTCTAATAGAGTTGGTCTGCAAGCAGATGAAATTGATTTTGCATTAGATAATCTGGCAGAACTTGATTTTATTTTTGCAAAAGCAAAATACAGCGTACTTTTAAAAGCAACAGAGCCTAATATAAATAATGATAAATTTATTTCTTTAAATAGAGTAAGACACCCTATCTTAATGACTACAATCGAAAATGTAATCCCAAATAATGTAGAAATAGGTAACGATTGGAATACATTAATTATCACAGGTTCAAATACCGGTGGCAAAACTGTTATCTTGAAGACCGTCGGCTTATGTGTGTTGATGACTAGAGCAGGACTTCATGTGCCAGCTTTAGAGGCAAATATCTACCCCTTCGCAAATATCTTTGCTGATATAGGTGATGAGCAGAGTCTAATTCAAAATTTATCCACTTTTTCCGGGCATATGACTAATATCATTAGCATATTAAATCAAATAAACAATGATTCTCTAGTATTATTGGATGAAATAGGAGCAGGAACTGACCCGTCTGAAGGCTCTGCATTGGCTCAAGCAATTCTTGAAAATCTCCATAAAAAAGAAGCAAGAACTATTGTAACTACTCACTACGGAGAATTAAAAGCACTGGCTTATACGCAAAAAGGCTTTTACAATGCAAGTGTAGAATTTGATATTGATAGTTTAGCTCCAACATACAAATTACTCATGGGCTTACCAGGTAAAAGTAATGCTATTACAATAGCTAAAAATCTTGGCCTGAGTTCAGAAATTGCCAGCGAGGCACAGAATATTTATATTACTCAGAAAGATCCTACCGGCGAAATCCTTGAAGGTTTACAAACTACTCAGCAAGAACTTTCTAGAAATGCTCAAAAAGTTGAATCCACAAAGGAAGAACTTGAAAAACTCGAAAAAGAATATAATCAGAAGCTGGATAAAATTAATTCAGAGAAAAAACAAGCCTTAACTATATATAAGAAAAAATTCGATACAGAAATATCAAAAGCTAGGGCTGAAATTAAGGATATTCTGGAAGAAATCAGAAGAACCAAAAGTGAAAAAATAGCACGACGCTCAATAAACAGGCTTTCTGAAATTGAAGCCAATCTTAGAAATGTATCTTCTCAAGAACAAGAAGAACTAGAACCGCAGCATGAACCTGTTAACTGGGATAAAATTCAAATAGGAGATGTTGTATTTATAAAAGATCTTAATCAAGAGGCAACCCTCCTCAGCATGCCGGATAAAAACAAAAATGTACAAGTACAAGTCGGCCTTTTAAAAACAACAGTAAAAACTCAAAAGATTGTGAAATCAGATAATAAAAAAATAATAGAAGCCGCAAAACCAAAGTATTCAAATAGTAAATTCAAATTAAGCCGATCTGATGTCAGCAA
>MFRQ01000023.1:462-5278 GCA_001784615.1 Candidatus Melainabacteria bacterium RIFOXYA2_FULL_32_9 | reverse complement strand
AATCACCAACTTGATATTTTATTTTTAAACTTAGTTTGCTAAAATCAACTAAGACTCAGGGGATATATTTTTGGAGTTAAAACATTGAAAAAAAAGAAATATAATATATTTAAAACCTTCGATATGTTCAACTCCGAAGCAATGAACATTATTAAAGAAAGACTTATCAAGTTTGTACTTATAGAAGCCGATAATTTTATGGGCAAAAGCCATTCTGTAACTACAGATATAAGCAGCGATAATTCTATACAGCTTTCAATATTGAATAATAAAAAGCTCTATAACCTGTTAAATAATACGTGGCAAAGAAAGCAGCAAAAAGTAGAAAATGAAAATAACAAATGCGGAATTCATAACTAGTTCAGACTGTCTAAAAAACTGTCCAGAATTCAATTTACCAGAAATAGCAATGATCGGTCGTTCAAATGTCGGCAAATCATCTTTTATTAATGCGATTACCAACAGAAAGAATCTCGCCAGAACAAGTAATACACCAGGGAAAACGAGATTAATCAACTTTTATAAGATTAATAATGATTTAATCATTACTGACCTGCCGGGATATGGTTATGCAAAAATATCCAAAACCGAGCAGGAAAAATGGCGCAAAAATCTTGAAGACTATTTACTTAACAGAGAAGCGCTAGTCGCTGTTATTCAGTTAATAGATGCTAGACATTCTGTGCAAAACAACGATATCCAAATGCGCGACTGGCTAGATCATTATAATATTCCTGTAATAACCGTTGCTACAAAAATTGATGCCTTATCCAAAAATCAAGTTAACAAATCGACTGACGAAATTTCAAAAACCCTCGATACCGAAGTCTTTCAATTCTCCGCCAAAACAGGGCAAGGCAAAGATCAAGCTTTGAAGCGTATAGAGAGTTTGATCAAAGAATCCTAAATTACCTTAAATTAGCTTTATTTAGTACTGAAAAATAAGTAACAGGTAAAACTGTCATTCCGAGGGATTGAAAATCCCGTGGGAATCTCTCCAAATAACAATTATAAGCAATAAACCTCATTGGAAAGATCGCCACGGTTTCTAGAAGAAACCTCGCGATGACATTACGTATCATTAGGAGGATTGATGACATAAAAAAGTGACTGTGTCACCTCGCGATGGCTACACTCTCATATTCTAACCATTACCCTTTATTAAAATTTATTAATTAAATTTTCAAATCTCTAAAGTATAAACCAGTAAAGAATTTTCATAAAAATAATAAACCTTTTGCATTACTCAAATGGCAACTTTAAAAGTTCATGATCATTTCATTAATAGAATTAAATCTGTTTACTGAAGGATTATTATGGACAGAATTTTAAGCTCACCTGTTATTTTTAATAAAAACTTAATTAAAAAAACAGTTTTAGATCAGAATAGTTCGCAACCCAGCACAAATTTCACTGGCTTAAGCTCAAGTATGGAATCTAAAGCATTTAATAAGCAGGAAACCATTGTAAAATTACGTGAATCCTATCCAAACTCCCTTGGTGTTACAGGCAATCTTCCTGCTGACTGGATCAAAGAAATCCCTAAAGACAAGCGAGAAGAGGAAATAAAAAAATTATATAAAGCTTTTGATGAAATCACAGAAATCTTCAGAAGCGGACGGCCTAGAGAGCGTGATCAGTGGAGTGATCAACAGGTCTTAAAAATCAGGCCTTCAGAAGAAAGTCTACAAAAAGCTTCAAATATACTTATAAATACCTTTAAAAACGCAGGTATAAAGATTGAAGAAGATATTAAAATAGAGAAACTTGGTGCAGGCAAGCTTGGTTATGCCTTTAAGTTTAATGTAAATGATGATAAATATGTGTTCAAAGTATACCATGATATCGACTCAAATCTAGGATTAGTGAAATACGGTCATGGCAATCCTTTAGAAAATAACAAGGCATTATTTATCAAGAGAAATACTCATGGTAAGAATCAATACGCCCCTTATTATTTTGGAAATGTTAAATCAGGCTATATGATAGAAAAGTATATAGATAAAGACAATGTCTTACTTGGAAATGTTAAATCAGGCCCTGATGCAGAAAAATACATAGATAAAAATGATATTCCACCAAGAATAAGCCCATTAGATGATATTGGTCTTGATGCAGGTAATGATCTTCATGATGCAAATGTTTCTATTGGAGGAATCATATTCGATTATGGCGGTATTAAAGTCTTAAATCGCAATTTGGCAGATAATAAGGATAGAAAGTTTCATCTAAACAGAGAAAAAAAACTGGATGAAAAAAGAGCTATTGAGAATTTTATAGAAAAAGTCAAAAATCCTAATATTGATAAGGGTACAAAGATTATCATGATGCCGCAAATTCGTAATTTACCTGAACAATATAAATTCAAGGCATTTAAAGAACTGTCCAAAGATCCTGACAAAGATGTAAGAAGTAGTTTAGTATGGTATATACAAAATTTGCCTACAGAATATAAGTTCAGAGCATTTAAAATGATGACTAATGATCCTGATAAAAGTGTGAGAGATGCCTTACCAAAGCAAATTTGTCATTTGCCTGAAGAAAAACAACTTGAAGCACATAGAATAATAGATGAGTCAAATAAAAAACACTCAATTTTTAGGATCTTTTAGGACTTTGCCGTAATGCCCGACAACATTGCCGCAATTACACATAATCATGCCTTTTGATTTAATGTAATCTTTACAGAAGATGCTATATTGATCACATAAAGTGCAGTAAATAAAAGCACAGTTAAATATTTCTTTCATAAATAACTCCTGGCATTGTAAGTAATCAAGAAAAAGTTTTTACATAAAATTATAAAACAGTGGAATGTCATCCCGAATTTATTTCGGGATCTATCCTGCATGCAAATAAAAGCTTAAAGCATTAACCATATAGATGCCGGAACACGTCCGGCATGACATCAGTAAGTATTTTTTCTTTCCTCCTTAAAACAGTCCTCTAAGAGAGGAATACTTGTTTGTGATAAATTAGAATAGAAAACTATACAACCATTAGGGATATTATCTGTCTCATTTAAGTTGCTACGTAGATAAGTTTATGAGATTGCCACGCAAGTATGATTATTTCTTAAAGTCACGATTCATGGCTCGCAATGACATCCACAATTATTGGTGAATTCCCTTTTTTAACATCTTAACTATACATCATCATAAAAAATATGTCAACACTATTTCTTACGACGCTCGATATTTTTTTAGAAAGACTAAAATGCCTATAGTTACTGATAAAATAAAGAAGATACTTGAAGAGAAAGATATATCTCAATATCAACTTGCAAAATTAATAGATTATAATCGTGGGGCTTTAGGCCATATGATCAATGGGGAAAGTTCCTTTTCTGAGCAAGTAATGGAAAAAATAGCGCCGATTCTTGAAGTTTCAAAAGAAGAAATACAGGGATGGATTTTAGCTGATAAATATTCAAAAGAAATAATAGAACTTGCAATAAAAGCTAAAAAAGAGCTCCTTTTTCAGGATAACACGCATTGTCATTCTGAACGCAGTGAAGAATCCCAGAGATCCTTCGAGAATGCTCAGGATGTCACGCATTGTCATTGCGAGCCTCCGCAGGAGGCGTGGCAATCTAATAATAGTTCAAATAAAAACAATGATATTGAATCTAAAAAGAGATCCTTCGCTCAGGATGACAAAAGACTAATCCTTACAACTAAAATAGACTTGCTCCTTCAAGAAAAAGGCATTTCTAGAACAGCATTAAGTAAGCAGATTAATTATAGTCAGGGTAAATTAAATGAAATGATTATCGGTAAAGAACCTATGTCCCCTCTGGTAATCTCAAAAATAGCTCCTGTTTTAGATGTAAGTCAAGATGATATAAAAAGCTGGATTCTCGCTGATAAATACTCTCTAAGTACTCTTGAAAACGCTTTTAACTCATTTAATTAGTGTTTTTCTTATTCGATTCAGATAAAAAATTGTGTAAATTGTAATATTTTTGAGCTTTTTTATTATTATTTAATGTTTCATAGGTTAGAGCTAGGTTATAAGAGACATTCGGGTTATTAGGGCTTAATTTATGCGCTTTGTGAAAATACTTTAGAGCTTTTTTGTAGTTTCCAACTTTGTAATAGCAAATGCCAGTATTGTAATGTGCAGCGCTGAAATTTTTGTTGTTTTTAATAGCTCTTTCGAAATTATTCAAAGCTATGTGAATATTACCATTATTAAAGTTTAAAATAGCTAGATTGTAGTATGCGTAAGAATTTTTAGGGTTTACTTCAATTGCTTTTTCTAAATAATCTGATGCTTTCTTAAAATTGCCTAATTTATCATAAGAATTGGCAATTAGAATGAAGCTTTCGTCATCAATACTGGAACAGGTAACGACTGCAAGATAATTTATGGCTTCTTTGTAGTTTCCTTTTTTATAAGAGATTATTGCCTGCTCTTTTAGTATTTGAGTATTACTTATTTGAGGTTTGAATAGATTATCAGCTTTTTCTGTAGCTTGTACCTGAATATTAAGAAAAGTTTGCAGAGATATTAGAAAAATAACAATTAAAATTCTTCTTTTCATATTATCTATACTCGCCTGATTTCTAACTATTCCTACTTATTTTAAGATATTTGCGGCATTTTAAAAAGCTTTTTCTGGTAAACTTATATATATTTTCTGCGATATAACTTTAATAGTACTTGAATAAATGATTCTTTTTAAATATTATCAACTATACATGATTTTTAATATTGAGCATGTTATTATTTATTGCTACTAGAGTTAAATTAATATGTAATGTAATATATAAAGGAAAAATGGTTATGAACCCCATTATTGATGAATTAGAAG
>MFRQ01000023.1:0-369 GCA_001784615.1 Candidatus Melainabacteria bacterium RIFOXYA2_FULL_32_9 | reverse complement strand
TTTTTATTCAGAATAAAAAGTTGGCAGAATTTTTTGAAGTAGTCGCTAAAATTTTAGGTGAGAAGAATCTGATTCAACTGGCGGCGAATTATATTATCAATGATGGTGCTAATGAAAAAATTCCGCCGGGCGTTTTTGCCGAATTAATTGTGATGTTGGACAAGGGCGAATTATCTTCACGGGGAGGCAAAGATGTTTTGGCGGCAATGCTTCAGGGTAGCAATCAGAGGCCTATTGAAATTGCCCAAAAACTCGGTTTGTTTCAAAAAAATGACGAGGCAGAGTTGGAAAAAATAGTTAAAAAAGCCATTGACGACAATCCAAAAGTTGTTTCCGAATATAAAGTTGGTAAAATTGCTTCTTTAGAGT
>MFRQ01000022.1 GCA_001784615.1 Candidatus Melainabacteria bacterium RIFOXYA2_FULL_32_9 | reverse complement strand
TTGGTAGGAGGAAACCCAGATGCCAGTAAGTGATATGCTTAAGCAAGGCGAAGAAAAAATGCAAAAAACTATCGCCGAGACAAAAAAAGAATTCACCAGTATTCGTACAGGTAGAGCTAATCCTATGATATTAGATAAAATTAACGTAGATTATTATGGAACAGCAACACCATTAAGACAAGTTTCTAACCTTAGCGTCCAAGACGGACAAACTTTAGTTATTCAGCCATATGATAAAAGCGCATTAAGTACAATTGAAAAAGCTATTTTAAAATCAGACCTTGGCGTTACTCCAAATAATGATGGTGTAAATATAAGAATAACCTTCCCACCTTTAACTGAGGAAAGAAGAAAAGACCTTGTTAAAACAGTTAAAAAGATAGGTGAAGATAATAAAGTTGCTATAAGAAATATCAGAAGAGATATGACTGACGCTTTAAAGAAACTGGAAAAAAGTGAAAATATACCGGAAGACGAAATAAAAAAACATCAAGATCAGATTCAAAAAGTAACAGATAAATACACTAGAGAAATTGACACACTTGTAGCAGAGAAGGAAAAAGAGGTTTTAGCAGTTTAGTGGGATTATTATTATTTTTTTCTAAACCGAGAGTATGGGTGGCAACCATATTTCTCGCCATAACATTAGTAGCAATAATTATAGGGAAAGCTGCCCTGGCAATATTTCTTGGGCTACTTATATTTCTTGGCACAAAAGAATATGTAAATCTTATAAGAGCAAAAGGGTTAAATCCTAGTATTAATGTAATCCTTTTAGTTGATTTCTTATTATTGATATCTGCCACCTTGCAAGAATACGACTTTCTACCTTTAATAGTAACATTTGGTGTAATAATAGCTTTTATTACAATAATGACCAGAGGGCATAAAGCAACTACAAATGATCTTGCAACTACCGTACTAGGATTCTTATACGGTGGCTGGTTGCCAATGCATATAATGCTTTTAAGAAATTTAAACAAATCAAGTATTGAAATATTTGGAATATCTGCACGTGAAGGCTTGGGTTACATAATTCTGATATTTTTCGTAATATCAGCTTCTGACATTGCAGCATATTATATAGGAAAAAGATTCGGAAAAAGACCCCTTTGGCCTGAAATAAGCCCTAAAAAAACCATTGAAGGTTCAATTGGAGGAACTACAGGAGGAGTAATTGCTTCTCTAATTATTGGTCATTTAATTGGGCTTGGTCTCTTCCATTCAATAGTAGCAGGCTTATTATTATCTATAACAGCGCAAATCGGTGATTTGTCAGAATCCATGTTAAAAAGAGATGCCGGATTTAAAGATTCAGGAAATCTTCTTCCCGGTCATGGTGGGGTATTAGATAGAGCTGACAGTTATATATTTACCGGAGCAGTTGCATATTATTACTTTAGTTTATTTGTAATAGGTAATATTGCAATATAAGTTAAAGCTCGATAACCGGGTATAGTTCAATGATTAATAAAAAACGAAAAGCTGATATAAATGAGCTCCTTCAAAAACTACATATAGAAAGCCAGGACTATGAAAGACTGGATACAGCATTAACTCATAGTTCTTACACTTTTGAAAACAAGATCACGTCTCTTGAAAATAATGAACGTTTGGAATTTTTAGGTGATGCTGTATTAAAGCTCATAGCCAGTGATTATTTACAAGAGCGATTTCCCGATTATACAGAAGGTGAGCTAACAAAAATTAGAGCTATTTTAATAAGTGATGCAACCCTTACAAAGATAGCAAATAAAATTGACTTAGGAAAACACTTGAAACTTGGTTACCATGAAGAAAAATCAGGTGGCAGGAAAAGGGCATCAACTCTTGCCTGCGCTTTTGAAGCATTGCTGGGGGCTTTGTATCTTGATGGTAAACTGAAAGATTTGCAAAATTTAATAGTTCAACTTTTTGAAGATGAAGTGACAGAAATAGATCAAAGTGTATCTAAATACAACTTTAAAGCAATGTTGCAAGAATACACACAGGCAAACGGGTTAGAGTTACCTATTTACAGTGTAATTAAAGAAGAAGGGCCACCACACAATAAAATGTTTGAGATAGGAGTAATTATTAACGGAAAACCTTTAGGAATTGGCTCAGGAAAGTCCAAGAAAGAAGCCCAGCAAAAATCAGCTGAAATGGCTGTCATAGAGCTAGGACTCCTTGATCAGGAGGAAAAAAGTGAATAAAGTTATAATATCTCCATCAATTTTATCAGCTGATTTTGCAAATTTGGAAAGAGACATAAAAAGAATAGAAGAGGCAGGAGCTGATTGGGTGCATGTAGATGTAATGGATGGGCATTTTGTGCCTAATATTACAATAGGAGCTCCGGTAGTAAAGGCTATTCGTAAGGTAACCAGCCTCCCTTTAGAAGTTCATTTAATGATCGAAAACCCTGATAAGTATATAAAAGATTTTGTAGATGCAGGTTCTGATATCATTACAATTCACCAGGAAGCCTGCTCAAATAACCTAAAAGAGATTTTAGAAACAATAAGAGTGTTTGGAATAAAAGCTGGGGTTTCAATTAAACCTAATACACCTGTTAAAGTACTTGAAGTAGTAATAACCAATCTTGATTTAATTCTTATAATGACAGTAGAACCAGGTTTTGGAGGTCAGGGATTTATACAGGAATGCCTGCCTAAAATAAAAGAGACCAGAGATCTACTTAATCACTATGAATTGACAGATGTTCATATTGAAGTAGACGGTGGCATCAATCAGGAAACAGCAAAACTTGTTATAGAAGCTGGAGCTAACGCACTTGTAGCAGGTTCTTATATTTATAATTCACAAAACATTCAAGCTGCAATAGACAGCTTAAGATGCTAATTCTTGGAAATAGCTAAATTTAAACCTAATAATTTTCGTTCTTTAAGACTTTTGCAGCACAACCCCATCCATTTGAGGAAGAAATATCTCCTGCTATGCAAATTCTATTTGCTTGATCTCCTGGAGCTCCCCAGGGGCTTATTTTATTTTCCTGTATATGGACATAGAAAATATCTTTACCAAACCTATTAGGATTTTTAAGTCCATTTACATCAATAGCAACCCATCCACATCGTAATATAGTATTAGATGGATGAACACAATCTCTATTATTGAAACAAAATCTAAGTGCGATTCCATTATTTAGAACTATACTAGAAACATTATAAGTTTCTTCAGCTCCTTCTCCAACTAAAGCACGATGGTGCTCTGGCCAACAAACACCAAAGCTTGCATCATTATCACAGGATTTAATAGAGTTAAAAAATGGTTGGTATGCATTTCTAAAGCACGTATGATCTCCATCTGTGCATATACCTTTCATAGTACCGCCATTATTTAGCATAATTTCTTGAGTAGCCGCTGCGATATCTGAAAATGCTGCTTTAAAGGCAACCTTATACTGTGTGTCCTGAACCTTCTGAATAATTGCAGGAATTGTCAATGCTGCTACTATACCTATAATGGTAAGAGTAATCAGCACTTCTGCAAGAGTAAAACCTATTATCTTTTTGTAGTTACCTTGTTTATACATCTTTAAGATACTTCATTATTTAAATTAACTTTGTATATTATTTAATTATTTTACACTATCATTCAAGTTGCTAGCCATATAAATTCATTGTTTAGAGATTGCCACGCAAGAATAATTGATACTGGTTATCCACGATTTCTGGCTCGCAATGACATCCAAGATTATTTAAGTAGCAACTTGAGTACTATCTTAGTTTTTATTGAAATTAACTTCAGGCAGAAATACTTTTTAATATTAGCCTGTTTTCATCTATATTTGCAAGACAACTTTATAATTATATTATAAAACTTTTCATAAATACTCCTTTAGTATGATCTCTAATCCAAATCAAAAAAGGTAATAATTAGTATGGGGAAAATATAATCTCATTAAGGGGAGTCTTGAATTGGGATTCTGGGATAACTTAAATCTTATAAAATTTAATCAGACACATCTGGTACCTAAAATTGACCAGAATAATGATGATGGCCGCCAACAAAAAAACCAGAATATATTTAGTAACTTACTTCAAGAAGTCCCAAAAGACACTTTTGAGAAATCTTATAAACGATTAAACGATACAGACTCAAATATATTAAATAAAAATATGGTTCAGTACTTACCAACTGATTCATTAAGAATAGAATTACAAATTGAAAAAGCTGAAAACAGCTTAAAAGACGTAGATAAAGAAATTAATTCAATTAAATTGCTTGAGCTTGATAAAAATGGAAATAAAATAGCTCAACTTGAAGAAAAAAAAGGACTAATTAATAAGGAAATTCAGGATTACAGGTCCCAATACAGAGAACTGGGACTAATTTATAAAATAACAGATATAGTTACTGACGGATATAATAAAGCAAAAGATAAATTTCAAGAAGCAAAAGTTGCATTTACAGGACGTTCTTTAATCACAAAAGCTAAAAAATTAATACCCGGCTTACAAGAAAGAGAAGAATTAAGAGAAATTCTTAATAAACTTGATGCCCTACAAACAAATACGGAAAAGGTTTTTTCAACAAAAACTAATCCTATTGGAGAAAACCACAAATATTTCAATGAAATTACAATTCTAATGACAAAAGCAAATAAACTTGATGCTCAAACAAGTAAATTCCTTGATTCAACTAAAAAAGCAAAATTAAAAATTACAGAAATAGTTAAAAATACATATTCACAAGTGATTAATTCCGCTAAAAATACTTATATAAAAGCCACTGAAAAACTTAAAATATTAAAAGATAAAATCAATCTACCTTAATACTTTTCAATAGCAGTCAATCTTTTAAATGGTTGATTATTCCAATAATACACAATGTCATTGCGATGGCTGAAAGCCCGTGGCGATCTTTTTAAGGAGGTAACAAAAAATACTTACGCATAAAGTGATATTGTCATTGCGAGGAGGGCTGAAAGCCCGACGTGGCAATCCAAATTATAGCATTATTTAATGGATTGCTTCGCTTCGCTCGCAATGACAGATTTGCGTTTTAAAATACGCAATAATTTTTTGTTTGTTCCTTAATTCTGAATAATAGCTTGTAAAATGGATAGATTGCCACAGATTCCTTCGGAATCTTCGCAATGACAATTGTACATTTATTATTTTCTGGCTAGGTTATTTCACCTTTATCTGTCAATATTTGACCATTACCATTTTTTTAAGCAAAGTGCGACTAACCTGCTTTTTATAAGCATTTTTTTACTCATTATATCCCTAAAAACGAGGCCATAGACTCAGTGAGATCCTTGTATTCTTCAATAGATAAAGTTTCACCTCTTCGGTTAGGTTCAATATGGGATTTTAAGAGTGCAGCAATAACTATATTAGAATCAAAACCAGCATTAGTTAAAGCATTTTTAATGTTTTTTCTTCTTTGCCCAAAAGCAGCCTGAATAACCCTACGAAACAACTTTGGATTACTAATATTTATTATGGGTTCTTGCCTTACTTTTAATTTCAACAAAGCTGAATCAACCTTAGGTGCAGGATAAAAGCTATTTGCCTGGACTTTACATATTAATTCAGTTTCAGCCCAATAATTAACTAAAATCGATAATAAGCCATATTCTTTTGATGAACTCTTTTCATTGGCTACTATTCTTTTAGCTACCTCATACTGCACCATTAAAATAATTTCAGAGATATACTTCCTATTCTTATAATCATACTGATCTATCTCCCCAAGCAGGTGTACCAAAATAGGACTTGTGATGTAATATGGTATGTTAGCAATTATCTTAACAGGTTTATCAACTAATTCTGAAAGATCGGCTTTCAGAATATCCTGATTCACTATTTCTATATTTGAATAAGGTAAAGAACTCAATTCTTTAATCGCATCAGTATCTATTTCAATGGCAATAACTCTATCAGCTATTTTAGCCAGCTCTTCTGTAACAAAACCAAGTCCTGCACCAATTTCTAAAACAGTTTCATCTTTAGATAAGTTAGCTTCATTAAGTATTCTCTGAATAATTTTGCTATCCACCAAAAAATTCTGTCCAAGTCTTTTCTTTGCTCTGAATTGCCTGGCTCTTTTAAAATAATCCAATGTATACCTCTATGCTTCCTTATTTTCCAACATATTTGCTTTATGATAAACTAAACATATTCAATAAGAAAATAATTAATAGTTAAATAGAATAATGGTTATATCTTAATGGAACAAACCATAAAAACAGAAGAACTAATAACTGAAAAATCACAACTTTTAAGCCTTTTTCATGGAGGTATAAAGCCAAAAAGTGATTTTAAAGTTGGCATTGAGCTTGAAAAACTCGGAGTAAATTCAAGTAATTATACAGCTGCACCTTATTCAGGTACAAATGGAATTCTTGAATTTTTAAAAAAATATAAAAAAGTTAATAATTGGGATTATATAACTGAAAATAATACAGTATTAGGTTTGATTAGAGGCTGCGATACAGTAACTTTAGAACCAGGAAGTCAAACTGAACTGAGCAGCTGTCCTCGAGATACAGTTCACGATATTGCAGATCAAGTTAAAAATTATAATACTGAAACAGCGATATTAGCTGAAGAACTTGATATTCATTGGATTGGTTACGGAATCCAGCCACTGTCAATACATGAAAATATCGAGCTAATCCCTAAAAAACGCTATGATATTATGAATGAATATCTTCCAACTAAAGGAAATATGGCTCTTGTTATGATGAAAGAAACAGCAGGAATTCAAGTCTCTCTGGATTATGGATCTGAAGATGATGCAGCTCATAAACTTAAAGTCCTGCTTGGTTTATCACCAATAGTTACTGCGATGTTTGCAAACTCTCCTATAAGAAGTGGGCAAGAAACTGGTTATAAAACCTATAGAGCCATAGGATGGCTACGTACGGACGAAATAAGGTGTGGCCTCATAAGTAGAAGGGTTTTCGAGACAGATTTTAGCTTTAATGATTATGTTGAGATACTTTTAGATCTACCAATGATTTTTCTTGAAAAAGATCAGAATTGGATTAATATGAAGGGAATAACCTTCAGAGAATATATGCAGCATGGCTATGAAGGTTACCAGGCTACTGTTGAAGACTGGAATTTACACAGAAGTTCATTTTTTCCATATATTAGACTAAATAATTATTTAGAAATAAGAAACTGTGACTGTCAAAGATCAGAACTTATCCCTGCCATTCCTGCTTTATGGAAAGGTTTAATATATGATGATAACGCTTTATCAACTGCATGGAATCTTGTAAAAGATCTAACCTGGGAACAAAGACTTGAGCTTAGGCAACTAGCTCCTAAATATGCTCTTGATTCAGAAATAAACGGTTTAAAAGTATTAGACATAGCTAAAGAATTAGTTAATATTGCCGATTATTCTTTAAAACAAATGGCTCAATTAAATGATGATGGACTAGATGAATCTATATATCTAGCTCCATTGAAAATATTAATTGATAAAGGACAATCTCCAGCAGATGAAATCCTTACATATTGGAGCACAAACTGGAATAAAGATGTAAGGAAATTAATTGAGCACGTTAGATTAATCTAAACCATAAACTCAATTTACCCCATATCTAGAAAAAAATATATAATGATTTTACCACCTGACATAAACATAACTACACATTTTCACCCTGAAGATTTGAAAACTCTGGAAAATATAGAAACTTCAGAGAAGATTTTATTTGAAACAACAACGTATTTTAACGAAATAGCAATCACTGAGAATCAATTTGGAAGGTTTTTAAAGTTTGGAGATAGTTATCAGGCAGGCATATTAAAACATGGCCTATATCAGGGTAATTTGCATTATACTAATTACTTTCTGCTTGCTCCTCTATTTAATCAGAATATAAAGAATATCCTAATTCTTGGCATGGGAACAGGAAATTTAGCGCACAATTTTCTTAAATTGATTCCAGACTTAAAGAACATTGATATCGTGGAAATAGATCCTGAAGTAGTCGATGTAGCTCAAAAATATTTTGATTTTAAACCCGATAAAAAGATTAACGTTCATATACAGGACGCTAGAGTATTTGTTAGAAATATTAAAAATAAGTATGACTTAATTATTTTAGACATTTTTACTAGCTCTGGTTTGCCTTACAGATTTATGACAGAGGAGTTTTTAAGAGAAACAAACACCATTTTAAATAAAAATGGAATAATATTCACTAATATGTTTGGTTTACAGAATATAGATTCTGATAATAATCTAATCTTTAAGTCTTTATTAAAAACATATAAGTCAGTATTTAACCAGGTTTTGGTACAACCGGCATTGTATGGCAACATTGAACTATACAGAACACTTTTTGGGCTAAAACATGACTTAACTGAGCTTACAAATATATTAATAATCGCATCTAACAGCAAAACATTATTAAGCAAAAGAAAAATTATTGACAAAGCTCAAAAAATGCAGGATAAATTTAATATTATAGGTATTAAAAAAATAGATAAGTATGCAGGAGACATATTTGAAATAGAAATTAATGTTAATCAGTATAAAAATTTTCTAGACAATGAAGAAGAAGAACTAAAACTCAATTTAAACAACTTAAAAGAATATCTAAAATGCAGTAATCCAAAATAGAGAATGTAAAAGATTGTAAATGAATATTAAACTTAATATTCATTTTGTTCTTTACATAAACTTAATACTAATTAGAGGGTCGGGGAGTAAAGAGTGAATGTTAAATACTTCATTAGCAGGAAGAGTCGAGTGGAATAACCAAGCAAATACTAAATCTATTCTTACACCAGCAGCTACAGCTAATAAAACTCTGAATTATCAACCGCAGGTTTCTTTTGGCAGAGCACTGAAAAAAGATGAGCAAAAAGATTATCAGGAAACAATTCTATCTGCACTGGAAGCTTTAGGCAAAAAAAATCTGGCTTTAACTATTCATGGAACAAGTTTTCCATCAATAGAAAAAGAAGATCCCGGAGTAGGATCACCAAATTCAAATGGAGCTAAAAAATTAATAAAGCTCATTGAGCTAAACGGGTTTAATAACCTTCAGCTTGGACCTGAAGGCAAAACAAAAAATACTGATGCTTCACCATATACCAGCACTGCATTTTCTATGAACCCGTTATTTATTGATATTTCTGAATTAACAAAACCGGAATGGAGCTCAATATTAGACAAGTCAACGTTTGATGATATTGTGAACAAGAAACCTAAGAATGAAGATTTAAATACCGGAAGCAGCAAAACTGCATATGCTTATGTTTATGAAAATCAGGAAAATGCGCTAAAAGAAGCTTATAAAAATTTTAAAGAAAAAATAAAAGATGAGAATAATACAATAATTCAATCTATTAATAATAAATTTAACGCATTTAAAGTAGAAAATAAAAGCTGGCTGGATGGAGATGCCTTATATGAAGCTCTGTCAAAAGAGCATAATAATGATTATTTCCCTAATTGGCCTTCAGAAATCGATAAAAATTTATTTGTACACTTAAATATCCCTGGTGATGCTAAAAAAGAAGCTGCGAAAAATAGAAAAAGTGAGCTTGAAGGAAAATATAAAGATGAAACAGAGCTTTATAAGTTCACTCAATTTGTCGCAGATGAACAAAAAAATAAAATGAAAGGGTTCTCTGCACAACACAATATAAAAACTATAAGTGATGCTCAAGTAGGTTTTGCTGACAGAGATATCTGGGTAAATAAAAACTTATTCCTGCCTGATTGGAAACTTGGATGCCCTCCGGATTACTTCTCAAACGAAGGGCAGTCATGGGGTTTTCCTGTATTAAATCCTGACTTAATTTTCAACCAAGATGAAACCCTGGGACCTGCAGGAAAACTTCTCAAGAATAGATTTGACAGAATATTCGAGAAAAATCCCGGTGGAGTTCGTATAGATCATATTATAGGACTGATTGACCCATGGATTTATCAAGATAATCAATCCCCAAAAAATGGAGCACGGTTACATAGTTCTCCAGAACATAATAAACTGAAACAATATGCTCGTACGGAAATAAATGATTTAAATTATGCAAAACCACCTGCTGATAATGATAGAATCAGATCTGAATCTCTCAATGAAAATAAAATTAGTAAGTATGCTGAAATCATAGAAAAAATTATCATTCCATCTGCGTTAGAAAAAGGAGTTCCTTTAGAAAACATCGTTTGCGAAGACTTAGGAACTTTAACTAACCCTGTAACCAAAGTAATGGGTAAATTAAGAGCAAAAGGCATAGGAGGGACAAGCGTATTACAATTTACAAGTCCTGAACCATCAAATCCATACAGAATGCATAATATTCCTAAAGAAAATACTGCAGCGGTTGGCAATCATGATACGATGCCTACAGCATTATGGGCTGAGAATAAAGACAGAAAACAACAAGCCACACATTTATCCTATGACTTAATTCCTGAAGAAAAAGCATATACAAGACGTGATTTATTCAATAAATTAGTTAAAGATCCTAAAGAACTTGTAAAAGCTAAATTTGCAGAGTTATTTGCAGGACCTGCACAAAATGTACAAATCTTCTTCACCGATTTCTTTGGCATCAAAAAACCATATAATAAACCTGGTTCTAGCGATCCTGACAACTGGCTTCTCAGACTGGGTAATAATTTTGACAAATTCTATTATAAGCAATTGGCTAAAAATGAGGGCATAAATCTTCCTGAAGTTCTCAATATGGCTATTGAAGCTAAAGGCCAAAAGTTTATTGATTCTTTTAAAAGCAAGAAAGCAGGAAACTTTGAAAACATAAATAAACTTGTTGATAACTTAAAAAAATATACTGAAATACTGAAAGAACCGGAAGATGATTTACAAAAAGTAGAATCTGAAGATAAAGCAGTATAACAGCTAATTTGTTAAGATCATTTACAACTAAAATTTGTGATATTTTATGATTGAGCCTGATTAATCTTGATACAACAAGATAACAGGCTTTTCAGTTTAATATTGCATATATTAAGATTAATCAATAGTTGCTAAATAATCGAGAAATCAGATAAAATTGACTATATATTAATATCAAGATGGATAAAATAAACCTTATAGATGATGAATCTATATCGTAAAATCTCGAATAATTAAATTAACAATCAGGATCTTGGCTGGTAGGAGAATTAAAAAGTAAATGATAAATTCTAAGAAATTTTTTACTGGAATCATAATAGCGATTTCACTAATATTTATAGGTACAATTACAGCGAATGCACAGGTTAGCCTACCTTCAATTAACATCAGCATGGGTCAGGCAAACTCCCCTACTGAATTTAGCAAGGGATTACAAATACTCATCTGGCTAACAGTACTAACGTTAGCACCAAGCATTATTATTATGACAACAGCTTTTACCAGAATAGTTATAGTTTTATCTTTAGTAAGACAAGCTATGGGTACAGCACAATTACCTCCTTCGCAGGTAATTGTAAGTTTAGCAATGATATTAACCTTTTTTGTAATGGCACCTACAATTAATGAAATTAATACAACAGCATTCCAACCCTATATGAATAATAAGATCACACAACAAGCAGCACTAAAAATAGGGATTGAACCATTAAGGCTATTTATGTTCAAACAAACTGAGGAAAAAGACCTTGCTTTATTTGTCAGGATGGCTAAAATACCTAATCCCAAAACGAGAGTAGATGTTCCTACTTATGTTTTAATACCGTCATTTATTATTAGCGAATTAAAAACAGCATTCAAAATAGGTTTTATGATATTTATTCCATTCTTAATCATTGATATCGTAGTAGCAAGTATTCTGGTATCAATGGGTATGTTATTCTTGCCACCGCCAATGATTGCAATGCCTTTTAAAATAATACTATTTGTACTGATCGATGGCTGGCATCTAGTAGCACAATCCCTTGTTGAAGGATTTGTCAGATAAAATAATCTGGAGTATTTTTATGACTCAATTAGAATTTATCACTATATTACAGACAACATTAACACTATCATTAATGCTGTCCACCCCAATCCTTCTTGTTTGCCTTGTAGTTGGTTTAATAATTAGCATTTTTCAATCAGTTACACAAATTCAAGAAGCTACTCTAACTTTTGTACCCAAAATTTTAGCTGGAATATTATCTATTATTTTTCTGGCTCCTTGGATGCTGGAAGTTTATATCAATGGTATAAATGAAATTTTCGCCAAAATGGCACACGTAGTACATTAATAAACTATGAATCACGATATATCAATATTATTTTCGATGAAAAGCATGATTGTTTTCATTCTAGTTATCTCCAGAATAAGCGGAATGTTAGCTACTGCACCCTTATTTTCAACTTTCCCAATTCCTATGCCAGTAAAAGCAAGCTTAGCAACACTAACAGCCTTTATTATTTATCCAATAGTGCTTCAATACTCTGATTTCCCAATCCCACACGATCTGATATCACTATCATTGATGGTAACCAAGGAACTTTTTATCGGAATTTTAATAGGTTTTTGTACACAATTAATCTTTATCGGAATCCAGATTGGAGGTCAATTATTAAGCATGCAAATGGGATTAGCAATAGCAGAAACACTTGATCCAGTAACCAGTCAACAGGTTCCTATTATCGGACAATTCTATTTGTATATAGCAAGTTTGGCCTTTATTCATTTAGATGGCCCACATTGGCTGTTTAGTACTATATTCTCAACTTACAAATCAATTCCCATGGGATTAAGCTTTGAATTTACTGCTGATATAACTCAAAAGGTACTAATATTTACCAGTCAAATATTTGCTATAGCCTTTGGAATAGTGATGCCCTTATTCTCAATACTATTTATAATTGATATTGCACTGGGTTTTGTCTCAAAAATAATGCCTCAGATGAATATTTTTATGGTAAGTATCCCATTAAAAATAATTCTTGGAATAATAATTATGAATTTATTCTTGCCAACCACAGCGGTTTATTTAACTAACTTAATATCACAATTATTAGAAACATTAGGAAATATATTTATTTAATGGAGAAATAAATGGCAGGTGAACGTACAGAAAAGGCGACGGACAAGCGACGAGGCAAAACAAGGAAAGAAGGTAACATTCCTAAGAGCCAGGATCTCAACCAGGCTGTAACACTTGCTGCGGGTACATACATAATTTTTCTTTTTGCTCCATCTATTATGACCAAATTTATAGCATCAGCTATAAATACTTTTTCACATCTAGACCCTAATTTGATCAGCAGAGAAGGACTTATTGGCTATTTTACTCCTCATATATATTTGTTGTTTGATATTCTCACACCCATAATGCTGCTTATGATGATTTGCGGTATTGCCATTAATTTTGCACAAGTCGGACCTTATTTCTCATTGGAACCTCTTAAACCGAAATTTGATAAATTAAACCCAGCGGGTATGGTACAAGGATTTAAAAAATTTTTTAATTTAAAAAGCATAGTAGAACTTGTAAAGTCATTTATAAAAATGATAATAGTTGCAGGTATAGCATACTCAGTAATTAACTCATATCAACAGGAGATGTTAGCACTATTAGGCGCAGATGTTCAATTATCGTTATCACTTATAGGTACTGTTATATTTGACATGATTACTCAAATAACCATAGTATTAATATTTTTAGGAATCCTTGATAAAAAATATCAAGCGTACGAATTTGAAAAATCTATTAAAATGACCAAGGAAGAAATTAAAGATGAACGAAAAGATGCTGATGGAAACCCCGAGGTAAAAGCAAAAATTAGAAGCATTCAAATGCAATTTGCAATGCAGAGAATGATGAGTGCTGTTCCAACAGCTGATGTTGTAGTTACAAACCCAACTCATTATGCTGTTGTATTAAGATATGATACTCAAATCGCCCCAACACCTCAAGTCGTTGCAAAAGGAGTCGACTTTGTTGCTTTTAAAATTAAGGAAATCGCAAAACATAATAATATTCCTATAATAGAAAACAAACCACTTGCAAGAACCCTCTATAAAATTGTACCATTAGATGGATTGATCCCTGCAGAATTATACGTGGCTGTTGCTGAAGTGCTGGCATTCGTATACAAAACTAACAAAAATAAGGGTAAAATTAGGTAATGAATAAACAAAAGCTACTTGACCTACTTCAAAATAATGATATTCTATTAGCCGTCGGCTTAGTAGTCGTAATTGGCATGATGATTATTCCATTACCTGCGCCTATTCTCGATGTTTTGTTAACATTGAATATCTCTCTGTCAATAATAATCCTTCTTGTTTGCCTATACACAACAGAACCTCTTAAATATTCTTCATTTCCAACTATACTCTTGGTTACTACTCTATTTCGTCTCGGACTAAATGTAAGTTCAACAAGATTAATATTGCTATATGGTGAAGCAGGTGAGGTAATTTCTGCATTTGGAGAATTTGTAATAGGTGGAAATTACGTAGTAGGACTTGTAATATTTATAATTCTAGTAATAATCAATTTTATGGTTATTACAAACGGTGCTGGCAGGGTAGCAGAAGTAACAGCAAGATTCACATTAGATGCAATGCCCGGAAAACAGCTTAGTATTGATGCTGATTTAAACTCTGGGTTGATTGATGAACAGGAAGCTAAAAAGAAAAGAAGAAAAATCGAAAGAGAAGCCGATTTCTATGGAACCATGGACGGTGCCAGTAAATTCGTTAAGGGAGATGCTACAGCGTCAATAATTATCACCGTTATCAATATTGCAGGCGGTTTTGCAATAGGAATGTGGCAATTAGGCTTAGATTTCCAAACAGCTGCAGCAACATTCACCAAATTAACAGTTGGCGATGGCCTTGTTTCTCAATTGCCAGCTCTAATTATATCAACAGCTACAGGTTTACTGGTATCAAGAGCCAGCGGTGATGAAAAATCATTAAGTAAAGATATTGAAGAACAAATGTTCGATGATCCTAAAGTTCTTGGAATTGTTTCCGGCCTTTTACTCACATTAGGCATAATTCCAGGACTTCCAACAATTCCATTTTTTGCAATTGGTAGTGCAATTGGAGCTTTGAGTTATTTCAAGTTCAATGCAGCTAAACAGAAAGGAATTGAAGAACAAAAAGCAAAAGAAGTTGAAACTAAAGCTCCTGGAAAACAAAAGAAAAAAGCCTCAAAAGAAAGTGTTATGGAGCTATTAAGTATTGAGCCTATGGAAATAGAGATAGGATACAGGTTAGTTCCTCTTTTAGATATAGAGCAAGGTGGGGATTTATTAGAAAGAATATCTCAAATCAGAAGACAAACCGCTCTTGATTTCGGAATAATTTTACCCTCTATAAGGGTGCGTGATAATCTACAGCTTGCACCAAATGCCTACCAGATTAAGTTAAAGGGAATTCCTATTGAAGCAGGTGAAGTTTATGCCGACAGATATCTTGCTATGAATGCAGGTGCTGGACAAAGTGATCCGAATTTAAGAGGCATTTCAGCAGTTGAGCCTGCTTTTGGACTACCTGCATTATGGATAGAAGATAAAGATAAAGAATATGCCGAGTCTAATGGTTATACGGTAGTTAGTCCTTCTGCTGTTGTTTCAACCCATTTAACAGAGGTTATCAAAAAAAATGCAGCAGACATCTTAACAAGATCAGATGTTCAGACACTTCTTGATAATGTCAAAAAATACTCAGAAGCGTTAGTAGATGATTTAGTTAAGGAAAGTAATGTCTCAATCGCCGAAATTCAAACTATTTTGCAGAATTTACTCAAAGAAAGGATCTCAATCAGAGATTTACAAAGTATCTTGGAAACAATAAGCGCATACAGTAAAGTTAGCAAAAATCTGGATTTTCTAACTGAGCAATGCAGGATATCGCTTGCAAGAAGTATTTGTAAACAAAATCTAAGTGATGCAGGAGAACTTCTTGCAATAACACTAGCTCCTGATGTTGAAAACACAATTGCTGCAGGAATAAGCGCTGATGGGCAGAGCTTAAGTCTCGATCCAAGCTTTACTAGAAATCTTATAGATAATCTTAATAGCGAAATAGAAAAAGCCTTAACCAATACCGGAAATCAGCCAGTTATACTTTGCAGTGCGCCAATAAGGATAGCATTTAGACGATTAATCGAAAGAACTTTTCCACAAATAAGCGTTATGTCTTATAACGAAGTAGCACCAAATACAAATGCTAAGTCTGTTGGTATTGTTAGAGTTCCTTCCATTCCTTCATCATTATAAGTCAGTCATAATCGGGACGGATTAGTCCTCTCTCTCATATAAACGAATAATAAAAATAGCAGGCTTTGAACCTGCTCAGTAAGGTATCCTGTAAAAAGGGATTATTAAGCAAATATATTTAAACCATCTTTATTTTCTTTATTAACTTTTTTTCCGGAAGTTTTTATTAATGAAAATGGATTAGAACCTTTTCTATCTTTACCTAAATTATCAGCTGCAAACAATTGTGGAGCATTATTAACTGCAAAAATTGACTTTACATCAGTAAAATTCGGTGCTTCAGCAGGAACATGGATTTTACCATTTACTTTATTTGATAAATCTAACGCTTGTAGATTAGCAGCTTTAGCCTTTAAAGATTCTATAGCGGAAAGAGCGCTTTCAGAAAGATTCACATCATAAGCAGCTCTGTTTACAGCAACTTGCTTTATTACTTGAGAATTAGAAGCTTCAGTACCAAAGATTTTAAGGCCTGTTTCCTGTCCATTTAAAACATTAAAATTAAGTTTAGGAAGATTTTGCTCAGTAAATTGTGCAGATTTTGAGATAGGAGCAGAATTTAAAATTTCATTAGAAATTTGTTCTAATTCAACACCTGAGATTACAGCTTTTGAAAAAACATTATTGCTACTTAAACCACCTATTGTTAAGCCCATTTTTTCCCCTATTTCTCTTTTTTGCCTTACAAAAAATTTATCGGCATGAATTCAAAATATCTTTATAGTTAAAAATTAAATTATTAATCTTAAAAAATTCATAGCGCCAAAATGTATATTATTAGTAATTTTCCCAAACATAAGTTATTTTAAGAAAACTTAATATATGAATGCTTATCTAATTTTCGTTGTAAATACTATAAAGCAGCGCAATTAAAATAATAAATATATCAAAAATATATATAAGATAATTAAAATATAAGCAAATGATGTAAATTTTTCAAAGCAATCTGTTTTTATATTAATAAGAACATATTTATAATTTAAATGGGGGTTATAACATGTGTGTTAAGAATGTTGGTAAAGCAGACATTCAAAAGAATTATAATCTGCAACCTAATAATATAAACCAGAGTGTGGGTGCAGGACAAAATGGTTTTTTAAACTTTAATGGTATTGGAGCTGGTATACCTAATACGACAACAGCTAACAATACAGCAGGAGCTGCTTATAGTCTTGATAATACATCAACTTTTGGCAATCCTGGTTCAAACATATTTAGTCTAGGACGTGTCAATACATCACTAGATGGAGCCTTAGACTCTAACCCATTCTTAGATAATACTTTCAATCAAATTGATACATTCATACAAAATATAGGCGCTGGTATGTATCCAAGTGAAAAAACAAATACACAAACACAAACACAAGCTCAAACAGCACCTACTGGCCTAGCTCAAGCTCCTCTAGCTCAACAAGGAACAGCAGCAGGGGGAATTAATTTCCAGGCAATACTAGGCATGCTGCAACAATTACTAAGCTACTTGGGTGGTCAAGGAGCTACCCAGGCTGCACCAACCGCAGCACCAGCTGCTGCACCACAACTTCAAGGAAATGCAGCCCCAACCCAAAAACTATCATTACAAGAAGGAATAGCTAAATTTAATCAGACAGGACAGCCGGTTTGGAATAAAGCTGAATGCCCAGTCTGTCATGGCGCAGGTTGCAAACACTGTAGCGATTCAGTACCACCTACTACAGGAGCTAATAATCAACCACAAGTTCAAGCCCATTAAATTAATAAATATAATTAAAAGAAGATTCAGTTTAAAACTGAATCTTCTTTTAATTTTTTAGCACCATAAATAAAATTATTAGTAGTGAACGATAACTGATAACTTTAAACTAAGTCATACTGCTTCAGTGGCTAAGCCACATTCTCAAATTAACGATCATTCCAATAATACCTCATTATTTGCTTCAAACGTTAACCTAAGTAATGGATGTTACCAAATTTTTTTACTTTGATTTATGAGCAAATTCATCAACAAATCTTTTCTGTAAATCTGCTGATTCAGGATAATCATTAGTTTCTTTATAATGATGATTAAATACTTTATCCGATCCAGTCACTAATTTAGGATTATCTCTTAAAATATCAAGATCTCCTTCGATATTTTTAACTGTTTCTGGATCAAAAGTTTTTGGATCAATTTTTATTTTACTTGATTTAACCTGAGATCTGCCTAAAACTTGGGTAGGATCATTTCTTAGATCAATATCCTTTTGAATTTCTGGAGTATTAGACTGCTCAGTTTTTTGAATACTTTGTTTTTTTTCTTTTTTATGGCCTAAAGAACTGCCTCTGACTCCATCTGATGGTATATTTGTCATTCAAATTAACTCCTAAAAAATACAACCCATTTAATTTCTTCTCTTATGCTTAAAAACATACTTTTCAAAAAAGTTGCTAATAATAACGAAAAATTATGTATAAAATAGATAAACCTTGTTATACAACAAAATAATAACATCGCTAAAACATAATTGCAATAATAAAAAACAGCCTTGTGGCTGGCTTAAACTATGCTTAATGTTTCTTAATATTTTCTATAAAGCATATTATAATTAAGAATTTAAAAGTAATGGAATTGTTGTCTAATCAATGTTGTTTTTGATTACAGGAGAAAAACTATCAAGAAGGTATTTCATATCCCTTACTGCCTGTTCAAGACCAACAAGAACAGCTTTTGAAACTATACTATGCCCGATATTTAATTCTTCCATATTTTTAATGGCTAAAATTCTTCTTACATTTTGATAATTTAGCCCATGTCCGGCATTAATTCTTAAACCTAGTTCATTAGCGAGATTTGCAGCATTACATAAATTTTTAAAAGCTGGTTCCTCTTCATATTTATTGAAAGCTTCCGCATATTGCCCTGTATGTAATTCTATAAACTGAGCTCCTGTTTCAGCACTTGCTTCAACCTGTTTAAAATCAGGGTCTACAAAAAGGCTTACTATAATACCTTTATCTAAAATAGGCTTTAAGAATTCTTTTAGGTACTCTTTTTGATTAACGACATCAAGACCGCCTTCTGTAGTCAATTCTTGCCTTTTTTCAGGAACCAGGGTAACGCTGTAAGGACAAATTTCAAGAGCAATATTCTGCATTTCTGAAGTTGCAGCCATTTCAAGATTTAAACGTGTTTTTATAGTCTGCTTTAACAGCTTTACATCTCTATCATTAATATGTCTTCTATCTTCTCTTAAATGAACAGTAATTGCATCAGCACCAGCCAATTCAGCTATTGCAGCAGCTGCAACAGGATCAGGCTCAACCCCGCCTCTTGCCTGTCTTATTGTTGCTATATGGTCTATATTTAATCCTAAGGTTACCATTTCTATCTCCTGAATT
>MFRQ01000021.1:23344-29980 GCA_001784615.1 Candidatus Melainabacteria bacterium RIFOXYA2_FULL_32_9 | reverse complement strand
AAATCCTTTATGATTTTTTCCGCTGTCCTTAAGCTGTATATGCTTCTTCCTGGATTGCTACTCCTGCGATTTGAGTGTCAAGAACTGCAAGTTTCTTTAAAGGTCCTTTTCCAATTTTTTCTACTAATTTGGGAGACTGCTCAGATGCATTTGCAATAATTTGTTTAATTTCATTATAAATAGCATCACTATCATCTACGTACAATACTAATGGAGGCCCTACTATCTTTAAAAATATAAGTACAGGTCTTCTGGTTTTTACTGGTTGATTTGGATATGGCTGCATAGTAAATCTCCTTAAATCATTTATTAACAACATTATAAATTTAACAAACTAACTAATTTTGATATTCTTTAAACTAGTATATCACTCTATACTTATTCAACAAGTTGTTGTACAACAAAACTATATTAAAATTCACGCCATCGATATCCTTGATAGCGTGAAACTCAAACATGAGGTGGTTGTTGTGGACATTATTAATATTATTTCCTTTCTACATAACAATCATCCATCGTATAAATGAAAAATATTACGCCAATGCATTTTATTTTGTATTTTTTGCATAAGAAAACCCTAAACTTGTTAAAAACAAGTTTAGGGTTTTCTTAATTAATGAGTTTAACTTAAAATAGCCTTTCCTTTATTGGCAATGTATTTTTTGACAATTTCAATAATATCTTTTGGCAAGCAGGGTTTTGCCAGATATTCATCAAAACCATAGCTTAAAATCTTCTCTCTCATACCTTTCATAGCATGTGCTGTTAAAGCAACTATAGGAACCGTTTGATAGTTCTTAGTTTTCCTTAAAGTACTTATAATTTCATAACCATCCTTTTTAGGAACTGATAAATCCATTAAGACAAGATCATACTCGGAAGATTTAGCTGCTTTTAAGGCTTCTTCACCGTCATCAACACTGGTATAAATACAATCAGGTTCACAATAGCTAATAATTTCTTCTAACAATTCCCTATTATCAGGATCATCCTCAACAATGAGAATATTTTTCATTTCCACCATACAACCACCAAGTCCTAAGTAAAATTACTTATCTATAATATAATGTCTTTCTCAAATTGTAAAATTCGTAAAGAAGGCAGTATATAGTTTTATTAAACTAATTTATATAAAACTTATTTTTTTTTTATGTTAATCATCCCAAAATATTATTTTAACAGCAGCATATCAGGCAAATATCTATATAGTTCTGTATTTTGTGTCATTCAGAGCAAATATTATATCTAATACTATAGTACAATTGAAAATCAGACTAATATAATTTATAAATAATATTGATGAAATAATTATTAAAAAATGAAAGTTTTCTTACTATGGAAAATGTTGCTGAAGCAGTTAAAGACATTGTGGAAATTGTCGAACAATTCTATCTATTAAGAGTTGAGGACCTGACAAGGAAGCTGGAAAACATAAGGAGAATTAATGTAGATTCATTAGTAGATCTTATTCAGAATGAAGTAAATGAGAGTAAGATTAAAACAAAGCGAGATATTGTAAAATACGTTGAATCAATAATATTGGATTAAGAAAAAGCAGCTGATCGCTGCTTTTTCTTAATATCATAAAACTAAATTATTGATATTAAAACCCTTATAGCCGTAATCACAATAATAATAACCAATATTGCCTTTAATACTAAAGAAGGTAATTTATGGCTTGCAATAGCACCCAGTCTTGCTCCTAAAAAAGCCCCTAGAACAACAAATATTACTATATCGAAAGGAACCTGATTCGTAGCTATTTTACCAAGAAATGTGATTATTGCTGTAATTAATACTATATATGTAACATTACTTATGCTTGTTTTTAGAGACATTCCATAAAAACGAGACAAAATTGGTATAAATAAAACTGCTCCCCCAACACCTAATGCCCCTGCAAGTATTCCTGTTATAAAAGATGAAATGGGCACTAACACGGTTTTGCCTGATCTAACTGAATCTTTACCTTCCTGAGTTTCTCTCATTAATAAAGCCACTAAAGAAGTTACCAAAGTTATAAAATAAATAACGAGTAAAACATTTCCGGATACATATTTGGATAAAACTGAGCCAACTAAAGCTCCGATTCCTGCGCTTACCCCAACATCATACACAAGTCTCTTATCCATTAATCCGTATTTTCTATGCGAAAGAAAGGCAAAAAAACTTCCTGTAATAACTTGAACTGAGGAGATACCAGTAACTTCATTTACTGTTAAAGTACTATAGCCTAAGAGTGGCAAAATATACAGAAATACAGGAATAATGACAATTCCACCACCTACTGCCAATAAACCCGATAAAAATCCAGCCAAAAATCCTAAAATGATAATGATTAAAAAGAACACCGCACTAAATACTCCCTAATAACTATTATTCAGGGTATTAATCTTGTAAAGCCGCCTCGATTTTCTGTAAGTTAAATTCTGTAATCTCAATTATGGCATGCAACAGCATAGAAGCCACCAATACTTCATCTTTCCATTCATGAAAACCACAATTTGCAGGCAATATAGCTAAAGGATTATTTGGGAATTCTCTGCATATTTGTGGTCTATTTTCATAAATAGAGCACAAATTCTCATCAGTCACGTAAGGACAATGATAAAAATAAATCTTCTCATCAGCATCAAGTCGAGCCTCTACCATATCAATATATTCAGAATAAATTTCTCTGGCTTTTTCAATGCTGTCATATGGAATAAAAACACTTGTAAACTGCCTGGCAAAATTATCACCGTTTTGCGCTTTATGTTTTAATTCTTCATAAGAAAATTCAGAACTTGCAAGACGACAACAAGTGCCTGTTTTCTGACATTTAAATGTTTGCCTGTACTTTTCAATTTCATTTAGTTTTACCAGGATATCCCTTGATATTTCATTTTTAATCTTTTCAACAGCCTGTTTCTGCCAATCTTGATAACCACATTCTTCAGGCAATAATGTAGTTATTGAGGTAGGAAATTTACATAAAATACTTTTCCCACCTGTCAAAGTACATTTATTATTCTGTCCTATATGCCTACAATGATAAAAATATACAGGTCCCGGTAATTTTGAGAGTACAGATTTTACATAAGATTTATGCACTTGTGCAGCCAATTTATTATTTAAATCCAGATCAATCTGATTATTCTTTTCATAATTAAAAGCATCAGAGGCCCCATAAGGGACAAATAATCTTACATACTCAACTGAAATATTATCCTCTTCCTGGCTTAAACTATAAATTTCAGCTGGAGAAAGCCCGGTGTAACGAACTTTACAGCAAATTTTCTGGTTTGTACAAAAAGAATTAACCTTGAGACTATTAATCTGCTCCTTAAATCCTTCATTAGCCTTTAAAAATAACTCTCTATACAGAAGACGATTTTTTTTGTTCTCTAAATCAAGCTTATTCATTCTTACTTCCTTTATACCAATACTATACATTAAATGTATTTCATTGTTAAAACCTTCTAATTTTTCTAAATTCTTTATAACTTCAAGTTATTAATAAAACTAACAAAGTTTATTAATTCTCGATTTATTACAAAAAAAAATACCCTAAGAGCTTAGGGTAAAATTTATTAGGAAGGGAAGGAAGGGAAGGAATGTTATCTATATATATAAAGTATATATGAGCTCAATAATTGCAAAAAAAATTTATTTTCGTTACAAACTTTAACAACTATCTACTATCAACTAAAATAAGATTAAATATTAAAATATAAGTTAGAGAAAAATTAAAAATGACAGAGAAAATCAGACAAATAATTCAGCATTATAAAAAGAATAATTTAACTAAAATCAAAACTGATTTGTTAAACCTTTTATCCAATGCTGAATTGAAGGCCACAGCTCAGGCTCTTTTGGCTTTATTGTTTAATGAAATTTATCAGGAAATTCCTGCTAATATTCAACCTAATCAGAACTACTTTCTGGTAATAATTAACGGAAATGTCTTAAATCCAGGCTGTGAATCAAAAAAAGAAAATATATTAATCTATAAAAACAGGATTATAGCAACAAGCTCAAATATTCCTGATAACATCCAGGTTAAAGCCGATAATACTTATATAATTAATGCAAAAGGCTTGATTATTACACCGGGGCTTATCGACCAGCATATTCACGGTGGATACGAATGTGATTTTAACAAATCATCTATTGAGGACATGATTAATCTAGCCAAAAATCTTCCTCAACACGGCATCACATCAATTGTACCAACTATAATGACAGCTTCTGAATCCATAATCAAAGAGCAAATAAATAAAGTTAAGAAGGCTAAAGAGATCTTGCCTGATAACGCTACAAGATTTTTAGGAATTCACCTTGAAGGGCCGTATTTATCAGTTAAACATAAGGGAATCCAGCCGGAAAGTGAGATTTTACCGGCTGTAGTAGAAAACTTCAAGAAAATTGAAGATCCTGAAATAAAAATAGTATCTTATGCTCCAGAAGAAGATAAAGACTTTAAATTAACAAGATACTTAGCCAGCAAAAACATTATCCCATCAGCAGGTCATACAAGTGCATCAGCTGAAATTATAAAAGAAGCATCAAAGCTTGGATTAAAACAAGTTACTCATTTATTCAATGCTATGGCACCATTACATCATAGAAATCCTGGCATTATAGGTGAAGCCCTTACTAATAATAATCTTTACGTAGAAATAATTCCTGACGGACTACACTTGAATCCTATTACTATAGATATAGTCTTAAGAACCAAGCCTGAATCTAAGGTGATCTTTATCAGTGATAGTCTGCCATTGAATCAGGCAAACGACGATTCAATAATATTTGGCAATCAGCAGGTATTTAGAAAAGACAATATGGCAGTAAACGCAGATGGAACCCTTGCAGGAAGCCTTATTTTCCTTAATACAGCTATTAAAAATCTCATTAATTGGGAATTAGCAGACTTTTCTGATTGTTTGAGGTTTACCTCTTTAAATGCAGCGGAAAACTTAAACCAAAAAGAGCTAGGATATATTGATAAAGATAAACTTGCAGACCTTGTAATCTGGGATACCAAGAAAAATTATAAAATTAATACAACTATTATTAATGGGCAAATAGCTTTTAAACTTTAGCTGCTTCTTTTTGCATATCCGGAATCTCAGTCATTTCAGAAGCTTCAGTTTCTTTAGGCTGGAGGAAGATCGATAATACTATTGCAGCTAATGTGCAAACAATTGCACTGATAGCTAGAGTTGCTGGAATCTTGATATATTCAGCCGCTGCACCCACATAAATATTTCCTATAGGCGCAGTTCCACCAAATATTAACGACCATATACCCATTACTCTACCCCTGACTGAATCATCTACGCTCGATTGAATTATAGTAGTAGTGGCATTAAAATAAACCAGTGAGCCAAAGCCAGCTAAAGCAACTAGTATAAGCCCCATCCAATAAGTTTTACATAATGCTAATAGCATTATTGACAAGCTCAATATATATATTCCTAAATTGACCAGTCCTCTTTTTTGTGGACTATCTCCTAAATATGCAATAAATAAAGCACCAAACAAAGCACCGATGCCATTTGCTGAAACCAGAGCAGCATAACCTCTTTCACCTACATGAAATATGTCTTTTGCCATAACCGGAAATAAAATTCCATAAGACCAACCAAATATGCCAACTATAACCATTAAAACTAATAAATCAAAAATTAACCTATTATTTCTAACATACCTAAAACCACTGCCAATATACTGTACTACTGACTCAATATTCTGCCTTACTTGTATTTGTGGCAGTTTTATTTTAAATAAAGCCTGTAAAACAGCAGCATAACTAATTGTATTTAAGATAAAACACCAGACTATGCCAAACTTTGCCATTATAATACCAGCAAGTGCTGGGCCAATTATCCTTGCCATATTTACCATAGAAGAATTTAAGGCAATAGCGTTCATCAAATCTTTTTTTCCAACTATATCAATATAAAATGACTGCCTAACAGGTAAATCAATAGCAAAGATAATCCCTGATATTGATGCAAGCGCTATAATGTGCCAGATTTGAATAACATTAGAAACCACAAGAACAGCTAAAACAAAGGATAAAAGCATTGAAGAAATCTGTGTAGCAATTAATATCTTTTTCTTTGAATATTTATCAGCAAATACGCCACCTAAAACCGATAAAAATAACATAGGCAATGCAGATAAAGCACCAACAAGCCCAAGCAGCAATTTTGAACCTGTCATATCATAAACCAGCCAACTCAGAGCTGTTATTTGCATCCAGCTGCCTATCAGGGATATAGTTTGTCCAATAAAAAACTGCTTAAAATTCTCATGTTTTAAAGAAGCAAACGTTTTATAGATAAAATTTATATTCATAACAACAATTTAGTACACATAAAAAACAATTTCAACGCAGATCCCAGCTGGGTTATAAAGATTTTTCATATTTTTGTTTTTTGTGTAATTTTTAGACTTTTTAAGCAAATATTTCACCTTGTCATTCTTGCATATGACAAGGTGAAAAATACAGTTTATTGTTTTGCAATAATATCAATGCTTTCAGGTAATTTTAAAAAAATTCAAACAAAAGGGTTGACAAATACTAAATGCTAATTTAGAATAATTATAAATTAAGAATGATTCTAAATTAAGAGGGATAAAAATGAG
>MFRQ01000021.1:8687-23044 GCA_001784615.1 Candidatus Melainabacteria bacterium RIFOXYA2_FULL_32_9 | reverse complement strand
TAAGATGTGGTTACGTGGTAGCAAGCGAAGAAGCACTGGAAGTATGTCCGATTTGCGGAGCACCAAAAGAAGAATTCGAAGAGGTAAAAGAACAAGACACCAGCGTGACATCTAAACACCTCGAAGCAAACTGGGACGCTGAAACTGAAGAAGTAGGTTTATACTTAGCTTTTGCTAAAAAAGCCGAAGAAGAAGGACTTCCTGAAGTTGCGCAAACATTTATAAAAATTGCGGTTGAAGAAGGTTACCATGCCGCTCAAATAGCTGAAATTCAAGGAAAAGTTAAATCTACAAAAGAAAACCTCGAATGGAGAGTGGAAGCCGAAAGAGGCGCACAAAAAGGCAAAAAAGAAGCAGCTGAAATCGCTCTAAATCAAGGCAACAATGATGCAGCTGAATTCTTCAACAGCGCTTCAAAAGATGAAGGCAGGCATGCTGCAATGTTTGAAGGCTTATTAAGACGTTATTTTTCCTAATTACCCTTTGCATACTAAAACAGGAGCGAAAGCTCCTTTTTTTTATAAAGTCTTAAAATAATTATCCAGAATAGATAAAACTTTATTTTGACTGGCAAGAAATTCTCTATTCTTTTGGATTGGAACAATCGTAATAATATCTTTTACTTCTTCTATTCTGTCTTTCAGGTCAGTTTCACGATTATTTTTTACTAAAATCGCATTAACTTCTACTTTATCTTTAAATCTTTCCTTTAACTTTTGAAGCATTTTAAATGCTTCAAAGTCAGTAGTATCGTCACCAGTGTATGACAAGAGAATTTTAGCATCAGGATTTTTAGACAATTGATTATTAATCGATTCTTTATATTTATTGAAGATTTTTTCAAAAATTATTCCCTTATTTGAAGACGGTGAAACAATTTCAAGAACCCCACTGCCATTTATTAACTTAAATACAGAATCTTTGTTTGATTCATTAATCTCATTTTTCTCTATAGTTTTTACGCCAGCATCTTTCATAAGCTTGAGCAGGTTTTCATTTCCATTGGTTTCAGGCTTTACAATTAATATACCTGACTCTTTTATCAAGCCTAAAACCTGCTTTAAAGCTGCTTCTTTTTCCTGAGCAGAGTAATTTGCATCATAGTGAAAACCTATAGCACATCCTTTATCCTCAAACAGGGTGATTTTTATATCTTCTTTAGGCGAATTACTCTTAAATTTCTCTATATTTTCTCTTAATATGTTTATTTTATCCTTATGGTTTTGAGATATATTCGTTACAACCTCTCCATTAACAAGCTCCTGCATGCCATGAAGTCCGCTAACAAAAAGATTTTCTTTAACTTTATTATTAAATTCTCTAATTGAAGTCTCGATATCCTCTTTTTTAGCGCAATTTCCATCAGGTTTATTAAGTTCTTCCAGCTTTTTACCGTTTTCTATTCTTTTTAGCAAATCTCCAACTTCTCTACCGGTAATTATGCCTACTTTCATATTTGGAAGTGTCGATATAGCTAAAATGTTGTCTAATGTTCCTTCTAATGGAATGGCATCATCTGCTTTTGGCACTAATAATGAAATTGTTCCATCAAAATCGAGTCCTTTTAATAAATAGTTATTTAGTTTGCTCTGTTCAAGCTTTCCCAGTTGGCATAATTTGCCTTCTATTGCAGCTGATAATTCTTTCCCTAAAGCATTAAGTTCTATTTTATTCTTATCATTAACTCTGGTAAGAGTTTCAAAAGGAACTGCTTTATCTATTTCCTGCATCGCCTGTTTTGGCAGTAAGCTTACAACTTCTTGAGGAAGTAGAGCGCTTAATTTTCCGTTAGAACCAAAGCTGACTCTGTTAATATTAATTTTATTAGAAATATTATAATTTATTATCGGAGACAGCTCAGAATACTGAGCTGTCTCCGAGTTAACAACGCTAGGCTTTACTTGCTGATAATGCTTAATCGGCTGATAATAAGGCCTAATATGACTGAAATTGACAGGCATTATTTATCATTTCCTACAAAGCTTTTTAGGTCTTTCAAATAATCAACAGTCCATTTGCCAATATTATTATGTTTTACACTTTCGTTAAGTTCTTTGGTCTGTTTTTCAACAGCTTCCGGATCATTTTTTATATTATTTATAGCCTGTCCTATTAATCCAGCAATTTTATCGGTGTCTTTTGGATCATCGATAACTAGTGAATTTTTAGCAAAATCAGGATCATGTGCTATACCGGCAGTTCTTGTAAGAACTAATTGACAAGGAGGATCATTCGGCAATTTATGAGCTACCATTTCCTTTGCAACAAGATTCATTCCATCTGCAACCGGATTTACAATCATACTGTTAGCAAGACGCATATAACCAGCTTTTTCAGCTGGGGATAAATTACCAAGATGAATTATCGGAGTATAATTCTCATTGCCATATTTCTTATTTACATTCTCAACAGCTTCCATTACTTCTTCATGTAATCTTGCAAACTGTGGGATAGAGCCTCTGCTTGGGGCTATAGCAAGTGTAAAGGTCACTTTTTCACGGTCTTCTTTTGGAGTTGAAGCTAAAAATTTATTTATTGCTTCAATCCTCTCTGGTATTCCCTTAGTATAGTCAGATCTATCTATACCAAAAACTAAATACTCATGATTAGGATTTTTACTCTTTATTTGTTCTTGTATTGACTCCATTGCCTTGTCTGTTTCTGGCTTTTGACTTATTTTTTTACAATCCTCGTAATCTATACTTATTGGAAAATCCTGCACTTTTACTTTTCTTTCAACACCTGTTGCTTCATCTTTATATGAAATTATTTTTGATTTTCCTTCATCTTTTATGCCTTTAACTTCAGGTAATAATCCTTCAGATTTAAGTACATTAACAGTTTTAGCAAAATTATTTACATACATAGGAATATGGAATCCAATCATATCTGACTTTAATAGTGATTTTACAATTTCAGCAGCTCTTTCCTTACCTAATCCCGATAGGAAAACTTTTGGTTCTGGAAAAGGAATATGATGGAAATAGCCTAAAGATGCTTTTTTATCTTTTGAGTTAAATTCGTCTTTCTTATTAATTTCATCCCTTATAAAACCTGGTGTCATCATTAATTGATAATCTTGTACCCATATAACATTACCTTTTCCGGTTTTATCAAGCTGCTGAACTGTTTTTTGCGCAAAGGTTTTATTTACATCCTTATAAGTATTCCACTCATCATCGCTCACTTCACTGGCATATTGTGGCAAATCATGACTTGTTGGCCAAAGTAAACAGTTTGAAACTTTTCCATAGAAAGTATTCATTTTATCAGGATCCATGGAAAAATGAGCAACTTTATAACCTGTATTTACATCATAAGTTCTATCTTGTTCTGATACAACCTTATTTGCACCATCCCAGGAAACCCAGATACCTTTTGCAGGAATTAAAGCTCCATCCATTGCCATAGCTAATCCACCGGGGCTTTGTTGTAACGGTTTTTCTGTACCATCTTCTGCTTTACCGGCATAATTGTAAAAACCACGATTTGAAGTAACTGTTAACTGTTGTCCACCTAAAGTCTGTCTAATTGCTTCTGACGGATTATCAACTTTACCTCTAAAGTTTACACCTCTAGAGCTCGAGCCATTTCAAAGTTAATTGGCTTTAAATCATGACGTTTAACATCTAAAATAGCTTCATTATTGGGGGATTTTTTATTTTGTACTCCTAATCCAAAAGGTACACTATTAACTGACTGAATCTTCATGCAATCTCCCTTTCCTAATTTCATTTTTTCAAAAATAATCCTCTAAATATTAATAAAGTCCCTAAAAAAAAAATTTGATAGTAAATTTGGAATATAAATTAAATTTTTAAATAATGTTAACAAAACATTTATAATTCATATAAATATAAAATCAATAATAGCTGGAATTTAGTAATAATCACTCAGTCATCACGAGCCAATGCGTATTGAGGATTATCATTTATCTTAATTGCGGAGTGATCTCAATGCAACGAAATATGCTCTGAGATTGCTTCACAATATCGATTTTAGAAAATATCCCTATTATAAGGTTCGCAATGACTCACTCAATCTCAATTTTTAATAGTGCACCAACGATAACTGATAACTTTAAACTAAGTTTAATTGCTTCAAAGGCTTTAGTCGTTAACCTAAGTTAGGTAATGCATATTACCCTATTTTTTATTTAAATTAGTCAGAATTAGCTTAGGAACATGCTAAAACTTGAATAACAAAATAATACAATTGCCCTAATAAATTAAGTTGTTTCTTGTATAAATTTTTTGTCGAACATACTTAAAACTCAACTAAAAGGATTAATATTGATAGATTGTTTTCCTAAAATCTATAATCCAAATGTCTTACTCTATTCAAATTAGTAAAATTTAAAAAAATCCTCCTAACTTTAATAATTATCTATACCTGATCAGGTATAGATAATCTCAGATAATAGCTATCCAGCTATGCCCACCTGTATTTTTTAGGATTAAGGATTATTTACTCGTGAAACTTAGTCAAAAAATCATATAAAATAAATCATCCATAAAATCTTTACGCTCAAAGTATCCTAGAGATTCTATCTTGATACTCTTCTAAACCATATGGTTTACACCAGGAACTCAACCTTATAAGGGAGAAAGATAAACCTTTTAGTGGATGAGATGAGTAGTTTAAAAGGGTACTATGCTTAATGTAGAAAGTCGAAATTTGATATCGGAGTAAATAACTCAAATGCAAGTAGGTTATCGTTAAATTTACACGTCTGGGGGGAGATATATATGAGAAGAGTTGATACTCAAGAAAACGTTAGAATTTTAATCGTAGATGACAATTACGATCATGCTTCAGGTATTCGAGAACTAATCAATATCGAAAGTGATTATGAAGTTATCGGTACAGCAGCTTCAGCAGAAATTGCTATTTCTCTGGTTAAGAAATACAATCCTGAAATTATATTGATGGACATCAATATGCCAGAAACAGACGGCATTACTGCTATTCAAGAAATTAAAAAATTAAATGAAGATGTAAAAATCATCGCTATTACAGGGTATGACGATGCTGATCTCATTTTTAGAGCAATGAAAGTTGGAGCAAGAGGCTATATTTTAAAAACAATGGCTGCTTCACAATTAATAACCTCTATAAATGAAATCTTGAACGGCAAAATTTACCTTCCACCAATACTTACAGTTAAATTCTTTGATCATTTTTATCAATCATTTAAAGATGACAATAAAAATAAATTTGAAGATGACGAAGAAAACTTACTCTCCTATCTTACACAAAGAGAAGAAGAAGTTCTTGAACTCCTTACACAAGGAATTACCTATAAAGGCGTAGCTAACAAGTTGTTTATCAGTGAAACAACCGTAAAAACTCACGTAAATAACATTTTCCAAAAATTACAGGTAAATGACAGAACTCAAGCTGTTTTATACGCAATTAATCATGGTCTTGGCTCAAGAAAAAAAATACGCACAGCTGTATAAAAATCAGCTTTAGCCTAGAATAAACCCTAAAAACTTGAGGATGAGATGAAAAGGTTTCCTAAAAATAGCAATTCAATAAAAGATTTAATGAGTCATATAACGACAGATATGTACACTAAACAGACACTCACGAGTCTGTTTAGGTGCCTATTGGAGACCGTTATCGAAAATAGATATGGCGCAATAGTTCTCATTAAAATTAAAAACACTGAAAGTTTTCAAGGGTTACTCAACAGGCTCAAATATTCAGAATTAAAAGTATATACATATTCAGATAAAGCTGAGTCTGAAAGCTTTATACAAGTTAAATTGAATAATCCTGAATTAGAAGACGACGAGCTCCTGATTATTATTGATGAAAAGTTTTCTGCTTGTCTTTTCTGGAATGAAACAACATCAGAAGTATTTGGATTATGTGATGGTTTTTGTTCATTAAATCCATATGATTCAAGACAAATTATTGATCATTTGCAAACAATATCATTTAACGATGAATTAAATGTTGATTTATCACAGATTAAACAAGATAGACGCCGTAATGAAAACTTTACAATGATTTTAAGAAAGCTGATAGCAAGCCTTGAAAGTCGTCAAAGAGATCTTATATGTGCAAATACCGAACTTAAAGAACTGTATAATAAAACACTACAAACTGAAAAACTGGCAGCTATTGGACAATTGTGCTCAACAATTGCACATGAACTAAGAAATCCTCTTAGTTCTATAGACTTATATGCAAAAATCATTTCTAAAAACATAGAAAAAATAAATTCTGATATTAAAGAAGACAAAATTGCTGAATCTCTAAATAATGCGGCTACTTGTATCAGTAACGCATCAAAAAATTTAGAAAGCCTTTTAACTGAATTGATTGATTATTCTAAACCTATGACAATTGAAAAGTCAGATACTAACCTTGAAAGCGCTTTAGATGAGTTAACTAATCTGGTTAAACCATCTTTTGAAGAAAAAGAAGTAAAATTATCACTAAAATATTCTTTAAATAAAGGTATTCAAGTAAAATTTGACAAAATCAAGCTAAATCAGGCTATTTTAAACATTATTAAAAATGCATTAGAAATATCAAAAAAGGATACTAATGTTGAAATCTTAGTAGACAACCAAGATAACGATGATATGGTACATATAAAAATTCAAGATCAGGGAGAAGGTATATCTCCAGAGAACAAAGAAAAAATCTTTACACCTTACTTTTCAACAAAAGAAAGAGGAACAGGACTTGGTCTTGCTCAGGCAAGAAAAATAATGGAAGCCCATGGTGGAAGCTTAAACATTATTTCTACAAGCCCTAATGGGACTATATTTGGTCTAACCTTACCTATACAGTAATTATAAACATAATAAATACAGGGGAGGCATATAATAATGGAATTAATAAGCAATAATCCTATAGAAGCATCGACTTTAGCTCTTAATGCTTTGTCATCCAGACATAATGCCCTTGCTGCAAATATAGCTAATGCTGATACTCCTGGATATAAAAGAGTTGATGTAAAATTTGAAGATCAACTGGTTAAAATTATTGAGAAAAATACTGATATTCAAAAAGAAAAAGAAAAGAATTCAGCAAAATTAATGAATTCAGCAAATTCAGTAGTTTTATCCAACAGCTTAAATTACCAAGAGGATTTATATAAGGAATTTAAACCTGAAATATCTGAAACAGGTAACGCTGCTATAAAAACCGATGGAAATAATGTAAATATAGAATATGAAATGGCAGAATTAGCTAAAAATGGTACCAAATATGCTGCAATTACAACTATGCAAGAAAAAATGTTTTCAGGACTAAGATCAGTAATAGAGCAAGGAGGTAGATAATAATGAGTTTTGATTCTCTGAATATTAGCGCCTCTGGTTTATATGCACAAAGAATAAAAATGGATGCGATAGCAAGTAATATTGCTAACGTTAATACTACAAGAAACCCTGATGGCACTCCTGGAGTTTACAAAAAAAAAGAAGTTGTCTTTTCAGCCATATATAATGATGCAATGAACCCAAATAAAGGTAAATCATCAGACGGTATTTCCGATATTAATATGGAATTAGATGCCAACTCAGGTACTAGTAATAATGCTGCAAATATAGCAACAGGAGTCTCTGTAAACCAGATTGTGGAAGATAATAACCCTCCACGACAAATATACAATCCAACACACCCTGATGCAGATAAAGATGGGTTTGTATCTATGCCTAATATAAATATTGTTACAGAAATGGTAGACATGATAGCAGCTAGTAGAGCTTATGAAGCAAATATTACAACTTTAGATACTGCTAAAAATATGTTATCATCAGCGCTAAGAATATAATAAGTCTTTAAAGGGGGCTAATTATGCCAAGTTTTATAAATAGAGATAATTTCTCTAGTCCCATAAATACACAAGAGAATTCCCTTCAAGAAGATGAAAAACTTATTCAAGACTTAAAAGTGATATTAACAGATTTGACAAGCAAAAATCCTAATACCGCTTCCATCAATAAAACTAATACAATACTTTTAAATTCTGAAAAAAATACAAGAATTAAATATAATAATAGGAGCTAACTATGGTTGGATCATTAAATGGACCTAATGGTTTTGATACTATTGTAAGTCCAAACAAATTCCAAATAAATATGCCAAATAATAACAATGCCTTTGGAATTTCTGACAGACAAGATACTCCTTTAAAAGGTAAAATTACCAAAGATCAATTAATAGATGATCAAGAACTCGCTCAAGATCTTGAAACATTGACAAATGAAAAATTTATCAACACTGAAGGAGTTGTATCAGATAATTTAACTGCAGATAAAACTGTAAAAGCATTCTCCAAAGTAATGGGAGATTATATGAATGACGTAAATACAAAGCAAAAAGATGCTGAAGGTGCCGTAGAAACCTTCGCATCTGGTGGAAATATAGATCTTCATAACGTAATGATAGCTATGGAAAAATCAAATCTCTCTATGCAATTAACATTACAACTGAGAAACAAAATTTTACAGGCATATCAGGAAATATCAAAAATTCCAGTATAGTTAAACTAACTTAACTTTTTTGATTATTTTAAATATTCGTATAAAATTGAGATATACTAACCTAAAATAGGGGTCGTTATAACGGGGAGAGAGAATTGAATAACTATTTTAGCCTATTAGCAAAAGATCTAAAAAAACTTTGGGGAGGACTTGAATTTCCCCAAAAGTTTACTATTGTTCTACTTACTGTTGTTACTTTTGCTGCAATTGCATACTTTATTGCAAAATCTACTGAGCCTAATTGGGGTGTTTTATATAGTGATCTATCTGAAACTGATGCAGTTGCGGTTATTGAAAATCTAAAAAAAGCAGGATATCAATATAAATTAAGTGATGATAAAAAAACAATTCTCGTTCCCGTTGATTTAAAAGAAGATTTAAGATTAATGATTGCTGAAAATGATGTTATTCATGACAGCAATCCTGGATTTGAATTACTCGATAAAGTTCAATTAGGAGCTACAGACTTTCAAAATAAACTAACACGCCAAAGAATTTTCCAGGGAGAATTAACAAGAACTATTGAAAGAATAAAAGGGATAAAAAAGGCTAGAGTACAATTAGCAGATCCTGAAAGATCAATTTTCTCAGAAAAAGAAGAACTTCCGTCTGCATCAGTAATGCTCATCTTGGAACCTGGTTTTAGAATGAAACCAGATCAGGTTAAAGCTATCAAAAATCTTGTGGCTTACGGTATTCCAAGATTAACTCCTGACAGAGTATTCCTTACCAGTCAAGACGGTACTCCATTATCTGAAGAGATAAATCAAGGTGGAGATGTTAGCGATTACAGGCTTAAGTTTGAAAATACAATATCCAAGAAAGTATCAAAAGTCATAGAGAAGCTTGTTGGACAGGATAATTTCAGTGTTGAAGTTAGCGCAGTTATGAATTTTGACACCGCTAAAGCAACTATTGAAAGATACATTCCTGCAAATGCAAGCCAAAACTCCCCAGAAGGTGTTGTAGTAAGCACTCAATCCGAGAGTGAAGCCTATGATAATGGTAATCCTACACAAGCACAAGAAGGAGCAATACCCGCCCCAGCAGGTGCTAAAAATACAAACTATCAGAAAGTAAAATCTATTAAAAACTTTAATATATCTAAAGAAATTAAGCAGATTATTTATGCACCTGGTACATTAGAAAAAATGACAATCGCTGTTGCCCTGAATAAAATACTTACTTCTAAAGAAAAAGATGAACTGAGAAACCTTATTGTTTCAGCTAGTGGTGCAAACCTTGAAAGAGGAGATATTATAACCATAACCGGCATGCAATTTGCTGAAGCAGAAGAACAAACAACCGAAAAAGTGTTAACAGAGATTCAAAAGACAACTAACATGGAACTATGGGTTAAAAATATTGCACCAATGCTAGTAGTCTTGATCCTTGGTTTAACTGCATTGTTTGTATTCAGCTCACTAATCAGAAAACCTCTTCAAGGACAAGAAGTTTATTCAGAAGAAGCATATTATGATGACGGTGAAGAAGAACCAGACCTTCTGCAAGCAGCCTCAATTCCTGCTATTGAAGCAAAATTAGAACCTGAATTAGAAAGATTAAAATCAGATTTAAATAATATTATTCTGTCAGACCCGTCTGAAGCGGCTCGTTTGCTATTATCATACGTTAAGGACTAACAAACTATGGAAATAACTAAATTAACATTAAGCCATATGAGCAACTCTCAAAAAGTTGCAGCGCTCTTAATTATACTTGGACCATCTACAGCAACTGAAGTCTTAAAAAATATTCCTGATGATGAGTTAATTGAACAAATAACCTTAGATATTGCAAGCTTAAATAAAGTACCTAAAGAAACTCTTGATGAAATTCTTGAAGAGTTTCATTCGCTTTTTCAGGCAAGCAACTATTTATCCAGAGGTGGTATGGATTATGCTAAAAAGCTTTTGGAACAAGCTTATGGAGGAGATAGAGCAGAACAAATTCTTGACAAATTAATGGCTACACTTCATACTAACCCATTTCAATTCTTTAATGATGCAGATCCCGGACAACTTGCAACATCATTCCAAAATGAAAATCCTCAACTGGTTGCCCTTGTTCTTGCATATTTAAAACCAGATAAAGCAGCAGCTGTATTAAACAGCTTACCACCACAACTACAATCACTGGTGGCTATGAGAATAGCTGAAATGGACAGAACAAACCCCGAAATTTTAAGTGAAATAGAGAAAATTATAGAAAGCAAATTCTCCTCAGTAGTTTCACAAGACTTTTCAAAAGCTGGTGGTGTTGATGCTCTGGCTAATATATTAAACAGAAGCGATAGAACTACTGAAAAGAAAATAATGGAGACTCTTGAATCTTATGATGGCGAACTTGCAGAAAGAGTCAGAGAGTTAATGTTCGTATTTGAAGATATTGTCAAGCTTGATGACAGATCAATTCAACGTATCTTACGTGAAGTTGAAACTAAAGATCTTGCAATGGCTCTTAAAGGTTCTAATCAGGAAGTTAAAGAAAAAATATACAAAAACATGTCAGAAAGAGCTTCTGCTATGTTAAAAGACGATATGGAATATATGGGCCCTGTTAGAGCAAGAGAAGTTCAGGAATGTCAAACCAAGATTGTTTCTACAATTCGTGCACTGGAAACCACAGGTGAAATTGTACTATCCCGTGATGTGGAGGATGATTTCATTGAGTAGGATTGAGAGCTCTAACGTTCAACTCGGTAATTCTTATGTATTCGGCAGTGTGGAAAAAGAAAAGGAAGAAATAGACAGGATACAGAGAAGTGCCCTTATAAGCGCCCAAAAAAAAACTGAAGAAATTATTAACAAAGCAAACTCTGAAGCTGCACAAATTATTGAAGCAGCAAACCAACAGATTCAAGACTTTTTACAGCAAGCCCAAGAAGCAGCCGATCAAGCAAAGGAAGAAGGCTATCAGACAGGGTATAATACCGGATATCAAGATGGACACCGTCAGGTTCATGAAGATCTTGCTAATCAAATTAAAAGTCTGAATATTCTTGCGCAATCAGTCTTTAAAATCAAAAAAGAAATAATATCCTCATCCGAAAAAGAAATATTACAACTAACTATAGTTATTGCAGAGAAAATTTTAAGACAACAACTTGAAATTCAACCGGAAATAATTCTAAACATCATAAAAGCAGCAATAAATGAGTTAAAAGATAAAGAGGAAGTAAATATTCTGGTTAATCCTGCAATTACTAAATACCTGTATGACTTTTCAGAAGAACTTAAAGAAACAATTAAAGGATTAAAATCTATTAAAATACTTGAAGACAGAACTATTCCTGCTGACGGGGTGATAATTGAATCCTCAGAAAGCAGGATAGATGCAAGGTTAGAGACACAAATATCTGAAATAACAAGACAAATTTTATTAGAAGCACAAGAAAATCCTGTATTAGTTGAAATTCCTAAAGAAATTGAGATAAAAATCCAGGAACCACCAAATGTAGAAGAAGATGATTGATTTAACTAAATATAATAATATTGTAAGAAACACCCATACATTCAGAGAAATTGGGCATGTTACTGAGATCATCGGCCTTATTATAGAAGCAGATGGTCCATCAGCAAGCATTGGAGATCTTTGCTATATTTACCCTAAAATGGATCAGGAACCTATATGGACTGAAGTAGTTGGTTTTAAATCTAATAAAGTTCTTTTAATGCCTTTAGGAGATATGGAAGGACTAAGGCCTGGAGCTACTGTCGTAAATTCTGGCGGACAAATTCAAGTAAAAGTTGGCTCAGAACTATTAGGCAGGGTATTAGACGGCCTTGGAAGACCAATTGATGAATTAAGCCCGCTTAGAACCAGTAAAACATACTCAACCAAAATTAAAAAAATTAATCCTTTAACAAGAAAACGTATTAAAGAACCTCTTATTATGGGGGTAAGATCTATAGATGCTTTCACAACAATAGGTAAGGGGCAGAGGCTTGGTATTTTTGCCGGTAGCGGTGTTGGTAAAAGTACAGCACTTGGCATGATAGCCAGAAATACTAATGCTGATATGAACGTAATTGCTTTAATTGGAGAAAGAGGCCGTGAAGTAAGAGAATTTATTGAGAATTCTCTCGGGCCAGAAGGTTTAAGCAAGTCTGTAGTTGTAGTTGCTACATCAGATCAACCATCTCTTGTGAAAATCAAAGCAGCACACGTGGCTACAAGTATAGCTGAATACTTTAGAGACGGCGGTAGAGATGTTTTATTTATGCTTGATTCTCTGACACGTATTGCTATGGCACAAAGAGAAGTTGGTCTTGCAGTCGGAGAACCCCCTGCTACAAGAGGTTATACCCCCTCAGTGTTTGCCCTTATGCCAAAATTACTGGAGAGAACAGGTACAACTGATACAGGCACCATTACAGGTCTTTATACTGTTCTGGTTGAAGGTGATGATTTTAATGAACCTGTATCTGATACTGTCAGAGGTATTCTTGATGGACACATACTATTATCCAGAGAATTAGCTCATCGAAATCATTACCCGGCTGTAGATGTCTTGGGAAGTATTAGTAGGGTTATGCCTGAAGTATCCGCAAAGGAGCATATAGAAGCTGCCGGTAAAATAAGAGATTTACTTGCAACATATAATAAAAATGCAGACTTAATTAATATTGGAGCTTATGTTACTGGTACTGATCCCAAAATTGATAGAGCTATCAGATTAAATGACGAAATAAATAATTTCTTACAACAACCGACAGATGAAAAAGCCGATTACCCTGAAACTGTTAACAGATTAATTGAAATATCTCAAAAATAAACGCTCTAACTTAAAATACAACCAGAAATATTTCCTAATTTGCCTGAATAGCTAATTAGCTAAAACCTACACGAATATTGAGTAAAAATTCTCAAAAATTATAGCGAATTGCAAAAGAGGCAAAGCCTCTTTGCTACCAATGCGTGGCTGTGGGTGGGTGTTTTGAGAATTTTTTAATTATAATTATTAGCGATTAAAGTTAATTTAGAAGCTTAAGTTTTTCCTCTTATAAATGATCTAAAAAAGTGGTTTAATAGATAACTTGCATAAGCATATTTTACGTGTAATCTGTTTATTAGCTCATATTCATAATAAACGATTGAAAATTTATTATTCAATTATTTTTTAGCAATGTAAAATATTTAATAGAAGTAATTTTTTGAGAGAGAAAAATGAGTAATACTTTTGTAATTCCTAAAAAAGAATATAAAACTGCTATAAGGCAGGTAAATCTTAATGATTTAACCATAGGTGGAGAAAATTCTCTTCCATTTTTGCATTCAGAAATACAAAATACAATAAAACCACTTATTGCAATTGAGATTCTGTCAAATCCCCCTGGAAATTATTCAAAAATACTGAAAGATACCTGGGGAGACTGCATTAATGATCTTACTCAGTGGGCTAAAAAAGCAGAAGAAAAAGGTGCAGATATTTTAGCTGTTAGATTTAATATTGCTCATTGCGAAAATATTGATCTGGAAATCAGTAAAAGTCAGGACAAATTAAGCCAAATTCTTGAAAATGTTAATATTCCATTAATTATTCTAGGCTCAGACAGAAAAGAAGTTGATTTAAAACTTCTACCTGCTCTTGCAAAAGCTGCAAACAAACCTTGTACCATAGGATTAATAACGGAAGATAATTATAAAGAAGTAATTCCTGCAATAAAAGATAATAATCATAATATTATTGCAAGAACGCCAATTGATATTAATCTTGCAAAGCAGCTTAATATTCTCATAACAGAGATGGGCTTTGATCCTGATAAAATCTTGATCGACCCGAATATGGGCGCACTTGGATACGGTCTTGATTACGCATACAGTGTAATTGAGAGGATAAAACTA
>MFRQ01000021.1:4050-8636 GCA_001784615.1 Candidatus Melainabacteria bacterium RIFOXYA2_FULL_32_9 | reverse complement strand
GGGAATGTGTAACAGCAAGTTCAATTATAACAGCCGGTGCAAACCTTGTTGTAATGCATCATCCCGAAGCTATGGAGCATATCAAGAGTTTTATTAATAAAGCAACAATTAGTGCTTAATCACATATATGTTAATTAGTAGTAATTGAAAGATTGGATAAAGATGTCTTTAACAGGTTTACAAATATTCAAATACTTGCCAGGCGGCAAAAAAGAAAAAGAAGCAAACTGTAAAAAATGTGGTTTTCCTACCTGTATGGCTTTTGCAATGAAATTAGCCAAAAAGGAGACTACTTTAGATAAATGCGAATTTATATCCGATGAATTAAAAGCACTTTTAGAAGAAGCTGGTCAAATTCAGCAAGCAGAGATAAAGTTTGGGCCTGCTGAAAATCAAATAACTATAGGTAACGAGACTGTTATGTTTCGTCACGATAAAAAATTCGTCAATCCTACCTGCCTTGCTATAAAACTAAATAGCTCTGATCCTGATTTTGAAGGAAAATTAAATAAAATTGCAGGCTATTGTGTTGAAAGAGTTGGCGAAAATTTAAAAGTTAATGCTATAGCGCTTGCTGATTCAGATAACAGTTTTGCTGAAAAAGCTAAAAAAGTTGCACAAGCAAAAGTTCCTCTTATTTTGATAAGCTCAAACGTTGATAATGTTAAAAAAGCACTTTCAGAAACTAAAGAAGCAAAACCATTAGTACATTTAGAAAATATTGATATTAGTAAAATAATAGAAATAGAGAAAGAGTTTAATGTTCCTGTCTCAATAACAGCAAATAACCTTGAATCTCTCGTTAATAACTCAGCTAAAGCATTAGAAAATAAGTCAGAGAACCTTGTTATAGGTTTACAAGACATGGCTACCGATAGTTTAATAGAAAATCTCACTTATATCAGAAGAGCAGCCATAGAAAACAAGTTTAAACCTCTTGGCTTTCCTGTAATATCTTTTATTGATAAAATCTCCGTAATTCCAGAAAACATCATTGATAAGACTATCTGGGCTTCAACTCTGGTCTGTAAATATTCAAACATCATTGTACTGGATTATTTTAATGAAGCTTTAATTTATTCCTTACTTACATTGAGACAAAATATATTTACTGATCCTCAAAAACCTCTGCAAATTGACTCAAAACTCTATCCTATAGGAGATGTGGACGAAAATTCACCTGTCTTTGTCACCACAAACTTTGCTCTAACTTATTTCACCGTTGTTAGCGAAATAGAAGCATCAGGCATGCCGGCTTATTTATTAATAACTTCATCCGATGGCATGAGTGTTTTAACAGCCTGGTCTGCAAATAAGTTTACAGGTGAAACAATAGCAAAAGCAGTTAAGGAATTTAATCTTGAAAATATTATAAAACACAGGCAGCTTATCATTCCAGGATATGTAAGCACTTTAAAAGAAGAAATCGAAGAAGATTTACCTGATTGGGAAACAATAATCGGCCCAAATGATGCCGTAGACATTCCTGATTTTATAAATACTTATAAATAGAAGCAGATAAAAATATTATTAAAATCATCATAAAAATATAAAACTGATTTTTATGAAACATTGAAAATCAGTAAAAACAACAAAAAATAAAAGGCCTGAAAGCCCTACTAAAAAAGAAATGCGCCTGCTGCGATTCGAACGCAGGACCTATCCCTTAAAAATGACAATATAACTGACTTTTGGGATTAAAATACAAACTCTATGATTTAGCATAGTCATTACGGAAATATTACGGAAGAAAATTTTAACTTTATTAAGTCAAGTTGATTCGATTTACAGACTGCACCAAAGTACTAAATCAATTTGATTTCTATGTTATTGAAACATATTGTGGCCAAATGGACACTAGGAAACAGATCTGTTAGATGTTATAATTTAAATTATGAGAACTCATAGATATTAAACAAGCAAATAGATTTTTAAAATATCTTTATATAAGCAAATTAATATGTAATTCTATATGCTATATTTTTGTTAAATATTCTTTTTTATTAGCATTTATGTGAATATTACATATATAAGCATTTAGGACTTTATTTAATAGAAACTTATAACAATGATAAAAAAACTTTTTAATTTAGAAGAAAACACAAGAGAGAAATTCAAAAAGCACTTTATTAAAAGTGTAGTTGTGAATATTGCTTTTTCTAATCTTTCAAAACAATGTATTTTGAAAAACGAGGAATATCTAAAAACAGAATTCAAAAAGCTTGGATTTGACCAATCAGGACAAATAAAACAAGTAGAATTCACGATGAGTATTGAAGATGAAAAGCCTAAAAAACTCACGAATGAAGAAAATGTAACAGGATTATTATTCAATAATCAAAGATTAATGAAAAATCTAGAAATTATAGAAAACAGTGTCATTTGTGTTGATAATCAATATGAAGGCTTTGAATTTTTTGCTGAAAATATTGAAAATATTATATCGGTAATTAATAAAATATCTTTAGCAAACAATTCAATAGAAAAGTTGGGCTTTAGAAAAGTTAATTCCTTTGTTTCAACTGAAACACAAAATTTTGAAACAATAACTGAATTAGTCAATGATTCAGTTTTTGCTCCATTAAGAACAAATCTTATAGACATATCAAACTTCAAAGAGCACATTGAAACGATAATTGTTGAAAATGAGCATTGTAAGTCTAGACTAATTTTCGCTTGTACTAAAACAAATCCAAACGAATTTCGAGTAAATATAGATTTAGATTTGATAGACAATAAACTTTGTAATAGGTATGATATTGTTAAGAGAATAGAAACACTAAATAATGTTGCTTATAATTTATTTATATGGTCAACTACCAGCAAGTTCAGAAATATAATGAATGATACAGGAGAATAAAAAATGGCAATAAAAAAAGCTGAAGAAAGTCATATATATCTTGTGTCTGAACAAGTAGCTGAAGAAAAGCTTTTAGAGTTCGCTAGTTCCCAAAGAAGAACCAGTATTCCAAAAATAGAAGAAAATGAATATAATATGATCTTGGATAAGTCAGACTTTGAAACAATTGTAAACTCTATTAAAAACCCACAATATAATGAAAATTTATCTAAAGCACTGAAAAGGAAACTGATTTTTGATTAATGCTTATAGAGATTTTAAATGAAAATCACGATTTAAGTAGCTTTGATTGTGGGGAAATTGTTTATAATAAATACCTACAAGATCAAGCTCTCAAAGACTTAAAATCTTTTTACTCAAAAACCTATGTAGCAAGGTTAAAAGATTCAAATAAAGTAATAGCTTATTATTCGCTTATAAGTTCTCAAATAACACAAAGCGAAAGCAAGTTCATGCTTCAAGAAGAATCAAAATTGCCTGTTGTTTTACTTGGAAAATTGGCAGTAGATATTAATCACAAACGCAAAGGTATTGCTTCAGACTTATGCGTAACAGCATTTAGGACCCTTTTATTTCTATGTCATCATATAGGGTATGTAGCACTAATAGTAGACGCTGCCTCTGATGGATTGGCAGAGAAATTATACAAACCACAAGGATTTAAAAGTCTAAATAATAAGCCGAGGCGATTGTATATACAAACTACTGAGCTTATTATGATAAACGAAAGTTAAATATTTACAAGAGTCAGGTAGTTTGTAGAGTAATTTTTAATCAAAAAAATAAAAGGGCTAAACCCTTTCTTAAAAAAGAATGCGCCTGCTGCGATTCGAACGCAGGACCTATCCCTTAAAAGGGGAGTGCTCTACCTGCTGAGCTACAGGCGCATGTATTATTCAGTTTTCTTATAACACATATTAAGATAGCAACAGTATATTTCTAAGTCAAGCCTTTTTACGCTAAACTTTTGTTAAGCAACCTCTCCTAGTTGCAGTAACTGGGTTTTCTAACATGATTGTTTGTTCACGTTTTGCACCAATACTTACAATCGAGACAGGAACTTCAATAAGCTCCTGAATCCTGTTCAGATATTTTTGAGCATTCTCAGGCAGTTCCTCTAATGTTTTAGCATATGATAAATCTTCTTTCCACCCTGGCATGGTTTCATAAACAGGTTCCAAATATTTATGTATATAAGTATTTGTTGGATAATGCTCGTATATTTTTCCATTTCTTGTATCTTTATAAGCCACACAAATTTTAGCTTCATCAAAATCGTTTAAAATATCCAGTTTAGTAATAGCCATATCAGTTAAACCATTTACAAGAACACTGTACTTAGCAACTACTGCATCAAACCAACCACATCTTCTAGCTCTACCGGTTGTAGTGCCAAATTCCTGACCAATTTCCTGAATTTTGCTGCCAAATTCATCTGTTAATTCTGTAACAAAAGGACCTTCTCCAACACGAGTTATATAAGCTTTACTAATTCCAATGACCCTATCTATACAAGTAGGCCCTATGCCTGCTCCAACACAGGCTCCACCTGATACAGGATTGGAACTTGTTACATATGGATATGTACCGTGATCCACATCAAGCATAGTACCCTGAGCACCCTCAAATAAGATGTATTTCTTCTCTTTTAAAGCCTTACTGAGAATTTCCTGAATATTACTTACATATGGAGCAAGTGCTTCAGCATATTTTTTGCAGAATGATA
>MFRQ01000021.1:3807-3969 GCA_001784615.1 Candidatus Melainabacteria bacterium RIFOXYA2_FULL_32_9 | reverse complement strand
ATTTGTGGTGCCAATTTTCTTATTTCCTAAGGATTTCTCGCTTGAACCATCGATATCGATATGATAAGGAAGTGTTACGTGAGCTGACATACTTATATGTAGATTACTGGTATCTATTCCTTTTTGCTTTAGGTTATTAATCTCTTTTAACAATACTTCAGG
>MFRQ01000021.1:2943-3785 GCA_001784615.1 Candidatus Melainabacteria bacterium RIFOXYA2_FULL_32_9 | reverse complement strand
ATAATACAAACTTTTCCCGGATATAAAATACCTGATGGGACCAGATGGAACTTATATGTTTCCCCATTTGCAACAACAGTATGCCCGGCATTACAGCCGCCTTGATATCGTATGACAATATCTGCATACTCAGCTAAAAGATCTGTAATTTTAGCCTTACCTTCATCACCCCATTGAGCTCCGATAACAATTACATTAGCCAAAACATAATTCTCCTCTGATAAGCCAGTAAACTCAAAATATTCAAAGGCTATCTAACTTGTTTAGCGCCCAATGTAGTATAAGATACTCAATAATTGAGGTCAAATATAAAATTGCTGCAAATAGACTAAATTACAGCATAATACAGGATTTACTTACTTCTTTTTTTTTCTTAATAATCAACTTTATCTTTTTGATTATATAAGGCAACATGCTAAACAATAATAACAAAATTACAGCAATTATAATCAGCGGAAATGCATCTTGACCATCAGCAAATGCTACTTTACCGGCATAACCTAAATACACATAAGTAAAAGAGCCAGGAATTATACTGATAAATGTCGCCCAAAAAAATATTCTAAATGAAATATCAGTAACTCCAAACACATAATTTTGAAAATTAAAAGGAAAAACTGGTGTTATTCTTGCAATTGCAACAAATTTCCATCCTTCTTTTCTTACTAATTCCTGCACCATAATAACCTTAGCAGATGACCTTTTATCCACCCAATCTTTAACAAGATACCTGCTTACAAGAAAAGTTGCACAAGCACCTAAAGTAGCACCAATAACGGTATATATTGTTCCCCAAACAGGCCCGAATAAGACGCCGGCTGTCACTGATAATGGAGTAATCG
>MFRQ01000021.1:750-2933 GCA_001784615.1 Candidatus Melainabacteria bacterium RIFOXYA2_FULL_32_9 | reverse complement strand
TCCAAACTAATCCCTGTTCTTGCCCCTAATAAAAAAAACAGGATTATCAAACTTGCAAGAGTTATTATTAAGCCTATTTTTTGCTTTGACATTATTCTCCGCCTTAGCCTCAACATTACAAAAGTTATAAAACATTTTTTGAATAATTAAAATCACCTTTATAACTAGTACTCTGTCCCCAAAAATATAATGATTATAAATCACCAAATATCCTGAAAAGTAATAAGATAGCTAAACTAACCAATTGGAAAAGAAAGAAAAAAACTTAAAAATATATAAGAGCTATTATTAATTAATCCTGAATTTGATACTTAAAAAGAACAAAATAAGAGGAAAATAAATGAATAATATGCAAGATAAATATATGCCCATCAAGGATTACGGGGTTGTAGGAAATTTAGAAACTATTGCACTTATATCAAAAGAAGGCTCGGTAGATTGGCTATGCCTGCCTGATTTTGACTCTCCCAGCGTATTTGCAAATATTTTAGATAAAGAAAGAGGCGGTTCTTTTCAGGTAAAACCTTTAGAAAAATTCTTCAGCCAGCAAAAATATATTGATAAAACCAATATACTAGAAACTACTTTCTTTACTGAAACAGGGAAAATCGTTAAGATCACTGATTTTATGCCACCAAAAACTGACCATAGTTGCAAACATTGCCTGCTATTTAGAAAACTAGAAGTAATAAAAGGAACATTACCGCTTCATTTCTCATTTCATCCCAGATTTAACTATGCAAGGAGCGAACCCAGCTATGATATTATCGAGCAGGGAATGATTGCTGCTAAAGATGAACATAATACACTTATTTTAAACACAGATATTCAAATGCATCATACTGATAATAGCCTTAAAGAAGAATTTATAGTTAAAGAAGGAGAAACACACTGGTTTTTACTATATTATCTTCCTGAATATGATAAAATCATAAGCGTTGTCGAAGCATATCCTATTGATGATGCTGCTGATGAACTTGAAAAGACAAAAAAATATTGGGAAGACTGGAGCTCAAAACTAAAATATGATGGCCCATTTCAAGAAGCTGTTTTAAGGTCAGCATTATTATTGAAATTGTTAATGTATAATCCAACTGGAGCCCTTATAAACTCTCCTACAACATCTCTTCCTGAAAATATTTCAGGAGAAAGAAACTGGGATTACAGGTATGTTTGGCTAAAAGATACAGCCTTTGCTTTTCATGCCCTATTAAATATTGGCTATAAAGATGAAGCATTTAAACTATTCAACTGGTTAGAAAACATTTGCATGCAATATGGCAGAGGGTTAAGGCCTGTTGTTAGTTTAAGAGGTGAAGCAGAATTAATAGAGCATAATTTGGAATATTTATCAGGATACAAAGATTCTACTCCGGTACGTATAGGCAATGATGCACATAACAAGTTTGAACTGGATAGCTTCTGTATGGTATTAAGATGCTCATTATCAGCCATAGAAAATGGATTTAAGCCTACTGAGCAAATGATAAATATTTTAATTGACTACACAAATATATTAAGCGAAGCCTGGAATAATCCTGATCACAGCATATGGGAAGTAAGAGATCTGGAAAGACGCTTCACTTTTTCAAAAGTAGCGGCATGGCTTGGGTTAGATGCAGGTATTAAAATTGCCAACTTATTAAAACCAAATAACCCCAATATATCGAGATGGGAAGAAATTAAGCAACAAATTCATAATAAAGCTATTGATGAAGACTGGAGCCCTGCTAAAGACAGATTTAAGTTCTATAATACCACGCTAACTCCTGATGCAAGCTTATTGCTATTACCCATATTAGGATTTTTACCTGTGACTGATCATAAACTGAAAGCCACGGTCATTAGGGTACGAAAGGAATTAAGCACTAATAGCTTAGTCTATAGATATAAACATAATGAATATAACGATGGAATAAAAGGAGATGAAGGAGCGTACACTTCCTGCTCCTTCTGGCTGGCTCATTGTTTTGCGCTATTTGGAGAAAATGAGACAGCAAAGTATATAATCAAGCATATCTTAGAATATTCAAATCCTTTACATCTGTTTTCAGAAGAAATTGATCCAAATACAAAAGACAGCCTCGGAAATTATCCACATTCTCCAACTCATGTAAGCTTTATAAACGCAGCCTTGAGTATAAAAAGTCCTGTGTAATCTAATAAGTTTGAAAATCAATTTA
>MFRQ01000021.1:301-503 GCA_001784615.1 Candidatus Melainabacteria bacterium RIFOXYA2_FULL_32_9 | reverse complement strand
GAAAAGTTTGCAGAGAAAATGGGAATTGAATTGGTTCCGAATGAATACTTCGATACGGAAATAAGATACCAGCAACTTTTGAAAATAAAAGAGAAAACCGAAACCGTCGGCTGTGTTGCTCTTGATAAATATGGAAATCTTGCTGCCGGAACGTCCACTGGAGGTTTGACTAATAAAATGGCAGGGAGAATTGGTGATTCAC
>MFRQ01000021.1:0-226 GCA_001784615.1 Candidatus Melainabacteria bacterium RIFOXYA2_FULL_32_9 | reverse complement strand
TTAGAAATACTGTTGCCTATAATGTGTCGGCTTTAATGGAATTTAAAGGAATGACTTTAAAAGATGCCGCCAATGAAGTTGTTTTTAACATCCTAAAAAAAGATGATGGTGGAATAATAGCCGTAGACAAAGATGGAAATTATGCTGCACCATTTAATACTTTAGGCATGTACCGCGGTGTCGCAACATCGGATGGAGTTTTTGAAATAAAAATCTGGGAATAAAA
>MFRQ01000020.1:3605-6464 GCA_001784615.1 Candidatus Melainabacteria bacterium RIFOXYA2_FULL_32_9 | reverse complement strand
TTTTGAGAATTTTTACTCAATATTCATGCTGGTTTTTAGCTAACTAGCTATTCAGGTTAATTAACTTTTTTACTGATTAATGCTTTAAATTTTTGAAATATTTCTAAAAAATATTTGATATTTTAAAAACAATCAATATATAATATGAATTAACTCGAATTAATTTAGAAACATTGATAATACAGGTGAGGACTGGGTATGAATAAGAAAATAGTAATCATGGCTTTATTGCTGTCTTTTGCAGCACCAAGTTTATCATTTGCTTCAACAAGTGATTATTCAGAAAATGCAACTCAGGAAAATCCTACACAAGTTGCATTTGTACAAGATGTCATGAAAGATGTAATTAAAAATACTCTGTATAATCTGGGCACACAAGTGCTTAACAAATATGCAAATCCAAATAATTACAACTATAACTATTCTAATCAAAATAGTAATACTTCAAGTGATGTTTACTATGACTACAATAATAACACCACATCACAATACAATACTTCTGGTGACTTTATTCCAGGACAAGATCCAGAGCCAGAACCAATGATACCAATTTCATAAGGCAACAACTATTTCATTAAAAAAATCCTGATTTAATCAGGATTTTTTTAATGAAAACAAAACAGAAAAACACTTCCTAAATACAAAATTCTGGTAAAAGTATCAATAAAACATTACCATTCCAAATTGTAAAGTTTTGTTAAACTCGTACTTTCCCAGAAATATCTTAAATCCCTCAAATAGCTTTTGTTACAGCCTTAGTTTTCTATTTTTAAAATTACAAATATAAAAATAAATGTGCAATGTTTTAGTAAGGTTGAAAATTAAAAGGTAAGGGAAGGGGGCTAAAAAACAACATATATAAGAAATTTATATTTTTCAGTTTAATTTAGTCACACCAGAGAAAATCTCCTATGCGTGGGAAAAACAAGTTTTATTAACTAATTTTTATTAACTATGGAGTATGAAAAAGTATGCTGAATCTCAAAAAGACAATGGCAATGCTTGGCACAACTCTTATGTTATTACAGGGTGTACCTGGCTTATTTATGCCAAATAATAAAGCTGAAGCAGCTTCATATGACCCTGCAGTACAAGAGTTAATGTCAAGACCGTACCCGAGAGTAGGTGGTAACCAGTGGCACACCACTCCGGATGGTAGTTTTTCCGCTGGCGATAGTGCAAATAAAATTAACTTTGCAGCTAAATATTTGGATTTCGTCTCTCTTAACAGAGCTGGCGGAAATATGAACGATTTATTCTTAGACTTCCATCAAAGCACACACGATCCGAGCAAAGGTTTGTTGAAAACCAGAAATGACATATATAATGCTGCTTCAGCTGTAAGCAGAAGAGTGTATGTTCTTGCTTATCACAACATGTCAGATGTTTGGTATTACCAATCTACAAACGTATTCCCGAACGAAAACTTCTGGATGAAGCCTGATGGTCAAAATATTGGTACCTGGGATTATATGGATAAACATAATTTATGGTACCGTGGTAGCACTAACGTAATAGTCCCATATCCTGGCTATAGCAATACTCAAAGAAGAATGTGGGATTCAAGAAAAGCAGAAGTGCAAGAATACTGGGCACAACACGCTAAAGGTATCACCGATCAGGGATTTGATGGTGTATTCTCTGATAACTGGCTGCGTAGTGGATTTGCTGGTAATGACCAGGCTGGTATTCAAAGAGGTTGGAATACTGTAGGAGAAAGATTTAAACAAATTGCTCCAAATAAAATCCTCTTAGGCAATTCACCACCATTTGGTGCATTTACATCACGTGACATCAGTATGCTAGAAGACAGAATTGATGACGTAGCAACAGGCGACAAGAGTGTTGCCGGATATTTCAGTTATAGTGATCAAGCTGCTACACAAGGACAAGTATGCTTTGACACATATTGGGATGAAGACAGAGGCCCGTTTGACACATTCCGTGTTCCTATGAACCTTTTAACAGACAATGTTTTAGGTTTAACACTTAATACAAAACAAGGTCATTCTTTGGATCATCAAAGAGTTGTTATAGAAAAATTAGGAAAAATCGGATATCCTAAAGGCCCAAGATATAGAGCTAATGGAGTTCTCCAAAGGGACTTCGATCTCGGTAAAGCTATCGTAAATGACACTTCAAGTTCTGTGACAGTGAGTCTTCCAGCAGGTGTTTACAAAAACCTTGATGGTGCTCAAGTAAACAGTGTAACTTTAAGTCCATTTAGAGGGGTAGTACTTAAAAGAAGCGGTACTGTTACACCACCTCCAACAGAGCCGCCAACAGAACCACCAACATCACAAGGCCCGGCAGCTCCTTCAGAGTTAGCAGTTACAGGAGTAAGCAAAGGTGCAACGAGTGGTAATTATTATGTAAATCTTACTTGGAAAGATAATTCTAATAACGAAACAGGATTTGAGATTCTTCAATCCGTTAATTCAACAAATAATTTCCAGGTAGTAAAAACCCCAGCTGCTAATGGTACTGCTTATGGTATCAACCTTGGATCAACTCCAACCACTGGTACCTATCACTACAAAGTAGTGGCTGTAAATACCAGCGGAAAATCTCAAGCATCTAATACAGTTACAGCTCAAGTTGGAGAAGTTACTCCTCCTCCAACTCCACAGCCCCCTGTAGCTCCAACTGGATTATCAGTTAGTATAACTAAAGCTACAGCTGGTAATTATGTTGCAAATTTAAGCTGGACTGATAATTCAAATAATGAAAGTGGATTTAAAGTTCTTCAATCCGTAAATTCACCAAGCAGCTTCCAGCAAGCACAGGCTGTTGGTGCTAATGCTGGCAGCACATCTATAGATCTTGGATTAAATCCACAATCAGGTACTTATTACTATC
>MFRQ01000020.1:0-3584 GCA_001784615.1 Candidatus Melainabacteria bacterium RIFOXYA2_FULL_32_9 | reverse complement strand
ACTATGTATATCTCAGCTGGAAAGATAATTCTGATAATGAGACAGGATTTGAGATTCTTCAATCCGTTAATTCAACAAATAATTTCCAAGTAGTGAAAACACCGGGTGCTAATGGTACTAGTTATGGTATCAATCTTGGATCAAATCCAACCACTGGTACCTATCACTATAAAATAGTAGCTGTAAATGCCAGCGGAAAATCTCAAGCATCTAACACAGTTACAGCTCAAGTTGGAGAAGTAACTCCTCCTCCAACTCAGCAACCGCCTGCTGTTCCAACTGGTTTAACAACTATGATTGGTAAAGATACTGCCGGAAATAACGTGATAATACTTACCTGGCAGGACAACTCAAACAATGAGCAAGGATTCAATCTTTACTTATCTAACTCAGCAACAGGTGGATTTACTAAAGTTGCAACATTTGGTCCTGGTCAGACAATCGTAGTACATAATGTCGGATCAGCAGCAAGTGGCACATCATTCTACTATCAAGTTAAATCATTTAATGCTGGTGGTGAATCTGCATCCAGTAATACTGCATCTGGTGCAATTAACTAATAACATTAACTTGATAATTATTTAATCAGAAGGGTTTTCTCTTAACAGAGAAAACCCTTCTTTAATATATAGAAGTCGATTAATTATTTACTTTAAGCTGCTATATAGATAAATTTATACTTAGAGATTGCCACGCAAGAATAGTTGATACTGGTTATCCGCGATTTATGGCTCGCAATGACAGTACGCATTATTGGAAGGGTTGAGCACTTAAAAGAGTGGATGTGTAAGAGGTATTCTTAGCTACCACAGAATGATAGTGGTGTTATTGGAATGATTGATTACTTGAGAATGTGGCTTAGCCACCCGTAATGACAGCCAAAATTATTAAAGCTGTAACTTGAGTTAAAGTTAATTAAAACCAGATCAATAAAAAATATAGTTACGTTTATCGACACAGGGATAATAAATAATACCAGAATAACTAATATTTAAATTTCAGCGAAAATAGGATAATGCAATGAAATAGAGCAAGCTAGATTATTTATCTTCAAGGGGAGTTATGAAAATAATAACAGCTTCAAAATTTTATTATTTGAGGGCAGGACTAGAATCATATTTATTTAAAATAACTGATACATTGAGGTCTTACGGGCATGAAGTTGTACCCTTTTCTACAAACTATAAAGAAAATATTCAAAGCGAATATAGCAGGTTCTTCACTGAATATATAGATTTAGGAGGAGAAGAAAAGGTTAATCTTTATAACAAATTTAAAGCATTAATGAACATTTTGTATAACACAGAAGCACGAAATAAATTTTCTCAGCTGCTTGATTACACAAAACCAGACCTTATATGGGGGTTTGGAGTTCATAGACACTTATCTCCTGCTATCTTTATGGAAGCAAAAGAACGATCAATTCCTGTAATACATAGACTTTCCGATTATGCCATAATCTGCCCAGATTCAAGACTTACAAAAGGAGATGATTCAAACTGCGAAGAGCTTTTATGCCCCTTAAAAGGATATTTTAATGCTGTAAAACATAGATGTGTACGTCAATCTAAAACAAATGATCTTAGCAAAAGGCCCTCTATAGCTGCAAGTGCTATTGGAGCTCTGGAGCTTTATGTTCATAATAAATATAAAGCTTACGTAAATAACGTAGACAGATTCATAGCTCCTAGTAATTTTTTAAGACGAACTATGATAAAGAGCGGAATACCTGAAAATAAAATAACTCATATCCCTATTTATATAGACCCATATAAATACAACCCTGAATTTATTTCCCAATCTTATCTGGTTTATTTTGGAAGATTAAGTCGTGAAAAAGGAATTCCATTGTTGTTAGAAGCAATGGAAAAATTAAAACATTACAAGCTGCTAATAGCAGGTGATGGACCACAAAGAGAATATTTAGAACAAATAAAAGAAAACAGAAATCTTGATAATGTTACTTTCTTAGGCAAATTACAAGGAGAACAGTTATCCAGAGTTATTAGAAACTGCCGATTAGTAATAATACCGTCAACCTGGTTTGATAATTCCCCAAACGTAATTCTTGAATCCTTTGCTTTAGGTAAGCCCGTTCTTGCAGCTAATATCGGAGGAATTCCAGAGTATGTTGATGAAAACATAGATGGCATGCTTTACAAACATAATGATGTTCAGGAATTAAAAGAAAAAATAGATTTTTTAATGAGACATCAAAGCCTTTGTGAAGAAATGGGCAGGGCTGCCAGAAAAAAAGCCGAAGTAAAATATAACCCAAAAGTCCATTATGGAGAGATCATGAAAGTGTTTAAAGAGGTTACTTAGAATTTATCCGACAAATAAATTTTTGCTGTCATTGCGAACCTTTTAGCAGGAATATTTTCTAAAATCGATATTGTGAAGCAATCTCTAAATATCATTTTTTGAATTTTCGGATAAGTCCTTAATACCAAATAGCAATCAAAATATTAAGAGTCATTCTGGAGGGAAATATATGAAAATTGCTGTGGTAGGCTCAAGAGGCGTGCCGGCTACCTTTGGAGGAATAGAAAAACATTGTGAAGAAATATATTCAAGGCTTGTTCAAATGGGACATTTTGTAACCATATATGCCAGAAAAGGCTATATAGATAATAGGATAAATGAATATAAAGGTATAAAAATCAAACCACTGTGGACATTTAAATCTAAACATCTTGAGGCAACATTTCATACTTTTTGGGCGCTTTTGCACGCTGTATTTTCTGATGCAGATATTATTCACTTTCATGCTCAAGGCCCCTGCTTATTTGCATGGATACCAAAACTCTTATCACCAAATAAAAAACTAATTTTTACCTGCCACGGTATTGATTGGCAAAGAAATAAATGGAATTTTCTGGCAAGCAATATTATTCGACTCGGAGAAATTTTCAGCGCAACTTTTTTCGATACTCAGATAACTGTATCCAAATCTTTAGAAGAATATTATAGAAATAAATACAGCATTAATCCCATAACAATAATAAACGGAGTAACAATAAGTTCAATTAAAGAGCTTGAACTGATAAAGGAAAAATTTGGTTTAAACGAGAAAGATTATCTGTTATTTGTAGGCAGACTAGTTCCCGAAAAAGCTCCACATAAGCTGATAGAAGCCTATAAACAAACAAAAACAGAGAAAAAGCTCGTTTTAGTAGGTGGTTCTGCGTCTACAGATAGTTATGTTGCTCACCTGAAAGATCTGGCTAAAGATGATAAAAGAATTATTTTCACTTCCTACTTATATGGAGATGAACTTAAAGAAATTTATTCAAACGCTTACCTGTATGTATCAACTTCAGAACTGGAAGGATTGCCACTTACACTACTTGAAGCAATGTCATATGGAATTCCCGTATTATCGAGTCCAATTCCTCCTCATATAGAAGTTATTGGTAAAAATGAAGAATATGGTTATTTGTTTAATTCTGAAAAAGTTAGTGATATTAAAGAAAAATTAGAATTTATTTTAAGTCAGCCTCAATTAGACCTGATTAAAAAAGGACTAAAGGGGCAAGAAAGAATTAGAACTCAGCATAACTGGGAATCTATAACTAAAAAAC
>MFRQ01000019.1:5290-19263 GCA_001784615.1 Candidatus Melainabacteria bacterium RIFOXYA2_FULL_32_9 | reverse complement strand
CTCTGTATAATCTTCTTGATAAGCAAGATACAGTGAAATCAATTTGTTCAGTTTACTAATTACTTTCTTGGATAGGTACTGCAAACAAAAAGAAGGAAAAACCCAGTTAATAATAACGGCTGTTCGGAACTTATCTTATTTCAGTCTGAGTTAGCCGAGCCAAACTCGCTTCACTCAAACATGGCTCTACTAGCATTCATTGACGTTCCAACATCCGTAAATCAAAGCAAGTCAGGGCTTCGCCCCGAACCTCATATACTTATATTACATAATTATTTTTCTGTAGAGGCAAATACATTAATATAAAAAAATTAAATTACCACTTCTTCATCACTTGAAGCAAGCAGTTTTAATAAATCAAAGGTTGTAACTAACCCGACAAGTTTATTGTATTCTGTAACCAATAGTCTGTGTATTTTTTTATCATACATAATTCTTGCCATTCTTGCTATAGACTCATTAGGACCTATTGAATACACATCTCTTGACATTATATTTGAGACTGGCTGATCGAAAAACTTTACATCTTCTAGCAAGCTCATTTCGAAATTTCTCATAAGTGGATCAAGATAAAAAGTATGAGAACTTTCATTTTTTAATATATCAATGGAGCTGACAACACCGGTCACATAACCTTCTTTATCAATTACAGGCACTCCCAACACGCCTTTATCAGCAAATATTTTTATCAAATCTCTAATAGCAGTGTCTTCTCTTACTGTAATCAAGTCAGTAGACATTATATCTTTCACATAAAACTGCATAATTGCCTCCTAAATTCATATTAATATTTAGATATACGAGTTAAAAGACTATTAACACAGCTTATTTTATGTAGCATTAGCTAAAAGTTTAATGTTATACAGCTAAATTTCAGTTTTAAATATAAAAAACCAGATAGTTGAAGTAACAATTTCTTAATAAATTAGCCATTATTATTAACTATTTAGATTTAAGGATTTAAATGGTTATAGGGGATATTTTGTGTGAGCTGGAGGTTATGGTTTATAATCTTTCTTTAAACAATTTAGTTAGCTTTACAAGTAGAAATTCTTACATAAACACAGCATCAAAGTCTGATGCTGATGTTAAAACATCGATATTTTACGTAAATGATCTACATTCCAGATTAGCCAATATGGATGGGATAAAAGCTAAAGCTGATGAATTTAAGCTGAAAAATCCTGATACAGACAAGTTTTTACTATCAGGCGGCGATATGAAAGTAGGGTTAGGAGAAAAAATAGGTGACCTGGTCCTAAAGTTTATGAATTTAATAGGCATCGATCTTTCTGCTATAGGAAATCATGAGTTTGATGCCGGGACAATCAAACTTCAAGAACAAATAGATAAAATGAATGAGCATGCTATACGAAATAACTTATCACCATTTAAATTTGTTGTAACAAACCTGGATATTGATGAAAAAAATCCTTTAGCTAAAAGTATTAAAGATAAAAAACTTGTAAAATCCTGCATAATGACCAGAAATGGACATAACTATGGATTTGTCGGAGCAACTCCAATAAGTTTAAAAGAATCAGCCAGACTTAATCCTGGCATGGATGGAATTCAGGTCAAAAATTTATATAAAACCACTGAAGAAATTGAAAAAGAGGTAAGTTTACTCGAGAAGCAAAACATAAATAAAATAATCTTACTTTCTCACTTAGGATATAAAAATGATAAATATATAGCTAATAAAGTTTCAGGAATAGACGTAATTGTAGGCGGACATACTCACAACGTTTTAAAAGGCATAGATCCAGGAAAAAATTTATTTTTAACACCGGAAAAAGAACCTGTTATACTTCTGGAAGCAGGAAAAGATGGTGAACAAGTTGGTACCCTGGATATAATTTTCGATTCAGATGGAATAATCAAAGAAGCAAATAACAAAATAATTGATAATGAAACCCCGGTAAAAGATCTTAAGGTGCAAAAGCTTAAAGATGAAATCCTGGGTAAGTCAGAAGCTCTTGGATTTTTAGAAAAACCTTACAATCCAATAAAAAAATACAGATGTGAAAACCCTATGGCAAGTTTATTTGCTGACGCTATGAGAAACAAAGCCGGAGCGCAAATAGCTCTAATGGTTAATGATAATGCGCTCGTAAATAACGGCTTAAAAGCAGGGGAAATTACAACAAGAGATATCCAAAACTTATCTCCTTTTAAAAATAACGTCTATAAAATAAATTTATCTGGAAAAGAATTACAAGAAGTCTTAAGCTGGGCAGTAGGTAAAGGTAAAAGCTCTTCTGCTATTCAAGTCTCAGGAATTAAATACACTATAACTAACACTAGAGATGTAAAAAACTTAATACTTGAAAGTAATGATAATTCAAAAATACCTATCGATCCAGACAAGCAATATAGTATAGTTTATGACGAACATTTATTATACAAAGCTAATTATAATAAGGCATTCAATATAATTGAGATATTAAACACCAAAAATAAAGAGGAACTAAGCTGGGATAAAGGGTATGCGCTTATTGAATACATAAAAAGCTTCAATAACAAACCTTTCGAGATAAAACCAAAAAACAGAATTGCTATAGAACCACATTTTACAAGCTTTACAGGTTCTAATGACGTAAGAAAAAATTGGTTAAAACAGCATAATATACAGCTATTAGTGAGCTAATTTCTCATCACTAACTATATATCCATCTACTAATTGAATAAGCCGATCTGCTTTTTGTGCAAGATCCCTTTCATGAGTAACGATAATAAAAGTCATGCCAGCTTCACTATTAATTTTTCTAAATAAATTATAAATATCATTCGCTGTTTTCTGATCAAGAGCACCTGTTGGCTCATCTGCAAAAACAACTGACGGCTTATTCATTAAAGCTCTAGCTATCGCAACCCTTTGATTCTGCCCACCTGATAGCTGAGTTGGCCTAATGTACATTTTATCACTCAAGCCTACACTGTCTAAAATCTCTTTAGCATAATCAACCTTTTCTTTGTTAAGGTTTCTTGCTATATAAACAGGCATCAAAACATTCTCCAGTGCTGTAAACTCAGGCAACAAAAGATGCGCCTGAAAAATAAATCCTATTTCTTTATTTCTAAATTCAGCTTTTCTGATACCATTCCATTTTGAAGTTTCCTGGCCTAAATAATAGAGTTTTCCGAAAGTTGTGGTATCAAGCAGCCCCATAACATTCATCAGCGTACTTTTTCCTGAGCCACTTGGCCCTACTATACTAATGAATTCGCCTTTAGATATAGTAAGATTTATATCCCTGATGGCATAAACAGGCTGAATACCTGAATAAATTTTAGTAACATTATCAAGTTTAATTAAAGTATCAGGCATTTATAGCCTCCACAGGCTTTAATCTTGCAGCTTGATAAGCAGGAATAATACTTGCAAGGAAACTGGCCAGCATTGAGTAGAATAGAGCAATAAGAGCATACTGTGTATTTAAAGTTAATTCAGGTAGTTCTGTAGTTAAGAAAGTCTCTGTGGTTGTACTTAAGATATAGCTATACCAAGAAATTAATAATTTAGCCCCTACTATCCCCCCTAAATATCCAACCACACTTGATATCATAGCCTGAGTCAAGAACACAGACATAATAGAAAGATTTTTAGCTCCCATTGATTTTAAAATACCTATCTCTTTAGATTTAGAAGATATTAATAATATAAATACACTTGTAATGCTTGATGCTGCAGCAAAAATAATTAAAAAATTGATAAATCCGATAATCAGCCTAAATCTTGCTACTTGCTCAATAATTTGCCTGTTATCCTCTATCCAGCTGGTTGCATCAAGACCTGTAACATTCTCGATTCTTGCTGCAATTTGATCTGCCATATAAATATCGTTAACTTTGACCCCAATACCGGTAACATCGTTACCTAAGTCAAGCAATTGTTGCGCAGAATTAAGTCCTATATATACTTGTCCTTCATCAGGCCCTCTTAAACCGGTAGAAAAAATCCCAACTATCCTAAAAGTTCTTGCAATTCCTCTAGGCCCTGTTAAAGTAACCCGATCTTCAAGGTCTACATTCAATTCCTCCGCAAGCTCTACCCCAATTACTATATCAGTTGTACCCAGATTTTGAATTCTGCCTCTTATAATATCATCCTGAATATTAATAATATTTACCTCTATTTCAGGAATAATACCTCTAATGGAAACCCCTCTTTCTTCTGCTCCCCTAACTATAATACCCTGACCACTAGCAAATGGTGCAGCAGCTATAATTCCACTGATGGGAGTTATCTCTTGTAATACTCCTCGATATGAGCTAATATCACGTCGACGAGTCTGGGTTTGATCAATCAATAACAGATTCTCTTTAAATTTTCGGTCTAAAACCCTGATATCTCTCTGAAAAGTATCTATTTCTTTAGTAATATTTACGTGAGGAGCACTCGCAACTGTTCTATCAATTAGATCATTAAAAAAGCTGAGGTTAATTGAAGGCACAAATATAATAATTGAAACTCCTATAGCAACAGCCCCTGCAATAATAAAAGACTGTTTAATATTTGCGGTTATATAACGCCAGGCAATAAAAAACTCATAGAATTTCATAATTAATCTCTATAATTTTCAACAATTTTTATTCGATTATCGGGTTTAACTTTTTTGCCTTCAACTCCTTTAACTATTACATCATTTTCAGTTAAACCTTTTGTAACCCTAAATCTATTGTTATCAAAAGCCACCCCTTTAACATATGTCTTAACAGCTTTACCATTTTTCTTCTTTAATACATATTTCTTTTGATTCTCTGTATAAATAAACTCATCTGGAATAATTATTGCATTATTAACCTGTTGAATAATTATGGTTGCATCTGCTGTCATTCCGACAAGAACAGGAAGTCCCTTTTGCCCAGGGACAGAAACTTTAGCTTCAAAAGTACCTGTAATTGGATCAACATTTTTAGAGACCTCTATAACATTTCCTCTAAATGTCTCATTAGGATAAGCATCAAAAATTACATAAACAGACTGCCCTACTTTAATACTTTCAAGCTCATTTTCCTCTACCTGAGTACTCAAGTACAAGGCTGCTGGAGTAACAAGTCTAGCTATAGGAGCATTTGGAGAAATAACCTCTCCTATATCCCTAATTTTTTCGACAATATAACCCGTTACAGGCGCCCTTATTATATACTCTTCAAGCCTTCCAAGTACTGACTGAATTCCACCTCGTGCAGCTTGAACTTGTCCTCTAGCTGCCTGTATTTGTTGTTCTTTCACTCCTGCCTGTACAAGATTCAGATTTTCCCTTGCCTGAGTAAGCCTTGCCCTTGCTGCCTGAATTTGACTTTGAGTAGCATCAATTTGCTCTTCAATTTGAACTCTGGCAAAACCTGCTCTTTCAAATTCCCTGAAACTTACTGCTCCTTGCTGGTATAGTCTTTGTAATCTCTGTTCTTCACTAATTGCTTCTTGCTGTTGAACTCTGGCTATTTGAAGTTCTTGCTGAAGAACATCTGTATTTTCCTGCGTTTCTTCTACTTGAGCCTGTGCAATTGCTACATTTTGAGGACGAGGCTCAGTTACCAGATTTTGCACCTCAGCCTGAGCCGTTTGAAGTTGCCCTTGTGCAGTAGTCAAATTCCCAACGACTTCATTCCTGTTTAAAACAGCTAATATTTGCCCTTGATTAACAAAATCCCCTTCTCTAAATCTAAGTTCCTGAATTGTGCCGGTAACCTGCGTTGCTAGCCTAACATCCTGCCTGGACTCAACCGTACCGGAAACTGTTACTCCTTTTATCGCATCTTCTCTTTTAACTTTAAATGCTACAACTTCAACTCTACTTAAAAACCAAAAAGCAATAAATCCAAGCACAATAATTAGAAATAAAGCCAAAAGCAATATCCTTCTTCTTGAAGCAAATATTTTCGAGCGTAATGTCAATAACATAAACAACCTACTTGCTATACATTTTAAAAATAGTATATATAACTCAAGTTGATACTTAATGAGGTGGCTAAGATAACACAGTCAGTTTTATATGAATACTAGTGTATAGATCGACAATAATATGCTACAATCTCCCGAACTGTCATCCTGAGGTGCCAGAGGCACTTTTCTTAGTCATCAATCCTTCCAATAATACCTACTGTCATCCTGAGGAGCGTAGCGACGTGAGGATCTTACCAATTATGAATACTAGCTTTTAAATGTAAATGGATAGATTGCCACAGATTCCTTCGGAATTTTCGCAATGACAGGGGGTTTGCTTTTAACATATTATTTACAAATCTTACCACTAGATAATAATCCTTCTTGTGAAGTAATCTCAAGCTTATGTAGTCAGCAATTTGAGTATATATAAATGATTATTGCACTCTAAATAATCAACTTTTTTCACTTATATATTTATCCTCAAAAAATCCAGATATATAAATATCCCAGGCGTATTAAATAAAATAGTATAATCCAGGATTATATTATCCCTCTATCGGATGTCCAAATAGCCCAAGTGGTTTAAACTAAGAATGGTAAGAGGTGAAAGTGGGAATGATATTATCGATGATTTTTGCATTACTAAATCAAGAAATGTATATGATTTATACTTTCCTGACATCAATAAGTATAATAATATTCTTTATAATATATAGAATGATCCCTAAACCAGAAAAAAGTTAATAATTACCAAAAATTACCTTTTAAAGTCTATCAAAACTTTAAGAACACCTTTTCTTCTGCTAAATTCAATAGCTTCTTTGGCCTGATCAAAGCCAAAGATTTTTGAAATTAATGGTTTAACATCAACAAGCTTATTTTCAAGAGCCTTCATAGCAGGTTTAAAAGGTCCGCACCTGGAACCTACCAGAGTGATTTCATTAATAACCATGGTAGAAAGATTAATATTTTTATTTTCAGCAACTGTACTTTTTAATACTATTGCACCTCTTGGTTTCACCAATTTTTGAGCTAATTCAAAACCACCAGCAGAACCGGTTGCATCAACAACAACATCATAATCCCTATTTTGAGAAAGATTATCAAGCAGAACAGTCCTGATACCCTGAGCACTAGCTATTTCGAGTTTATCTTCATGCTTTCCAACAAGCAAAATTTTAGCAGGAGAAAGATTTAAAACAAGCGCAACAAGCAAACCCAGTTTGCCATCACCTAAAACCAGAACTTTATCAGATGGTTTTAAATATACCTGATCAATAATTTCAAAAGCAGCAGCTAAAGGTTCGGCCAATACTGCTTCTTCATCGCTTACTGAATCAGGAACCTCGACAAGATTTTTAACAGGGAGAGTAATATAATCAGCAAAGCATCCATTTTTATTTAAAATACCTAATACATTTCTGGTAGGACAATGATTTTTTAAGCCTTTTAAACAATAATCACAAACCCCACAAGCACAATTAATTTCACCAACCACCCTTTTACCTGATAAATCCTGATTTTCACTATTTACCTTTTCAACAACCCCAACAAATTCATGCCCTAATACACCAGTAAAATCCATATAACCTTTCATAATTTCAAGGTCAGTATTACAAATTCCTGCTAAATTAACTTTTATTAGAGCCTCACCCACGTCAGGTTCAGGCTTTGGGAAATCATTATGTATCTTTATTTCCCCATTAAATTCAATTGCACGCATATATCTCTCTCTTTAGTAATGCATTACCGTTAACTGATATTTACAAGTCAGGTTTATATGTATCAAAACTTCAGGCGTTAACCTAAATTAGGTGGTAATACCACCTCTCTTTATACTTTTGCTACCTGCTGAGCTATTGTACCAAATACATAATTATAGTTTTTAACTTCGCTAAAACCGAGTTCTCTAAATATACCAACTAACTCATCCTGAGAAGGAAATTTCTCATTAGACTCAGGCAAATACCTATAAGGAGTATAATCTCCATGGAAAATCTTCCCAAAAGCCGGTACAATATTAAAGAAATAGAGTCTAAACACGGAATTAAATAAACCTTTTGACTTACCTAAATCAAGATTTACAACATAACCGCCTTTTTTGGTAACTCTTTTCATTTCGCTAATGCCTTTTTTAAGATCAACAAGGTTCCTGAGACCGTATCCTATAAAACACGCATCAAAAGTTTCATCATCAAAAGGCAAATTAAGCGCATCCCCCTGAATAAACTCAATATTATCAATACCTTTAGCTTTCTCTCGTGCAATATCCAGCATATTTTTAGAAAAATCTATTCCGATGATTTTACCTGAAATATTGAAATATTTAGCAAGAAAAACCGCTATATCTCCTGTTCCTGAGCAAATATCAAGAATCTTCGCATCAGATTTTAAAGGAACATTTTTTATAACCTGCTTCTTGATACTACGATTCATTCCAAAGCTCATTATTTCGTTCATCATGTCATAGTCACCTGCAATATTATCAAACATATGACAAACGAATTCTCTTTTATTGTCTTTATCAGAGAGAATTGACTGCAAAGATTCTTTAGTTAAATTAAATTTCTTTATAAACATGATTTTTATTTATTATCTTCTTATATAAATACATATTAACCTTTAGGGTGAGGAGGGTGGGTTTTTGAGAATTTTGCTAAAACTATTTAGTAATTCAATTAATATCATTAATATCTTGTCCTTAGAAAATTTGCATTGATAACTGGAACTATTATTTTGGTTTTTATGTCTTATAATATGGATTGTACTACAAAAGGAAGTAGTTCAGATGATCGCGGGCAGAGGGCTCCATTTTTCAAATCCCGCATCTTGCGAGAATTGATGACATAAGGGTGCAGCCTTGCTGCCTGAGGAAAGTCCGGGCACCAGAGGGCAGGCTGCTGGATAACGTCCAGTGCAGGTGACTGTGAGGATAGTGCCACAGAAATGAAGACCGCCTATGTGAAACGGGTGTAAGCCCAAAAGGGTTTATTTATACCCGCTTCGCAGGTAAGGGTGCAACGGTGGTGGGGTGCAAATCCCTTAATGTAAGAGACCACCAGCAACATCGAGAGGTGTTGGCTAGGTAAACCCCAGCTTGGTGCAAGGTAATGGGAACTAAAGTGACCCGCTGTTCCCATGTAATCCGCTAGAGGTGTTTGGCAACAAACATCCCAGATAGATGATCATCAGGCAAAGCTTGACTTTGCTTACAGAACCCGGCTTATAGGCTACTTCCTTTTGTAGTATATATTATTAAGTTCACCATTTTGCTTTAAAAGTATAGTCGTCTCAGCTCAACCAACTTTACTTCCCAGTTCAAGGTCAACTTGACTGGTTATACTTTTATAGCAATCAAACATGAAAAACTGAATGTTGAAGAATAAAAGACACAATTGTTAAGTTTTGTTAAGATAAATTATATAAATGAAATTTCGCAAAATACTAAATTTTATTTTTTTCACCGCTAACCACATATAGTGGTTTTTTTAATTGTTCGGAAAAAATAATTTTAAAAGGTATATAATCAGAGTGATACAAGTAAGAATTATCCCCAAAAGTATAATTATTGAGATTATTAGCAATCTAACTAATTATTTTATAATCAAGAGGGAATTATTTGATATTTATTAGTATGAATAAGCACATTAATATACTGTTAATAGATCACACTAGATATAGTGGTATAGTATAAGGTCTTTTTGATAGTTCTATATACAAAATCCAAAGATTATTTCTAAAAAAGCAGAAAAAGTATAATTAATTTTTAGTTTATTCGTATTATTTTCAAAAAAGTTATTGCTAAAAAACAGAAAGCGGGTATAATTTAAATAGTTTAGTAAAGGAGGTTCCTTATGAATAAAGAAGAATTAGTAAAAGAGATTTCAAGAAAAGCTAAAGTTTCACAAAAACAAGCTTCCGAAATCATCACATTAGTTTTAGAAACTATCGAAAAAACAGTTTCTAAAGGTAAAAAAGTAACCTTAGTTGGTTTTGGTACATTTGAAGCTCGCAAACGTGCAGCTAGAACCGGCAGAAATCCACAAACTGGCGCAGAAATCAAAATTCCTGCTAAAACAGTTCCTGTTTTCTCAGCTGGTAAAAAATTCAAAGAAGTTGTTGCTAAGTAGTTTAGTAACGAAGCTTAAAAGGGAGCCAATTTCTGGCTCCCTTTTTTAATGTTTATTCCTGAATTTTTCAGCACCAATAGTTAATTAACCCGAATAGATTGAATAAAATTAATTAGCGATTGAAGTTAATTATTAATATTCAGAGGTTTTAATAATCTAGTAAAGTATATTCTGATTTTTACTAAATCAATTTTTTTAGTATAATTATTTAAAGAAAGGTGCTGATTATAAATGAAGAAATTTTGCTTAATTCTGGCATTATTACTAGTACATACTCCAGTATTTGGAGCTAATAATTTGTCTTTAGAGGCAGAAAATCTAGTGCAATTAATCTGCAATATTAGTCAATATTCTAGAGTCACAGGCACAATTTCAAGCATCGACATATCCGAAAAATACAGAGTTATATCATTAAATTTCGGTAAAAATTTCAACACTTCACTTAGTGCAGTAATATACAATGATGTTATTCCTTCATTTATTCTGGCTGGAATAGAAGACCCTGCTGAGTATTTTAAAAATAAAACGGTTTTATTAGAAGGTATAATTAGAGTATCAAACGGTAAACCGGAAATAATTATCGATTCACCCTCACAAATCAAAATTATAGATAAGAATGAACATTCTAAATAAAATAATTGAATACAAAAAAGCAGAAGTACATAAACAAAAAACCAAATATGGTTTAAGTGTTAAAGAATTAGAAGCTTCTTGTCGGAAACTAAATCCGATAAGAAGTTTTATTAGCGTATTAGAAACTAATGCTAAATTAAATAAAATATCATTAATTGCCGAAGTAAAGAAGGCATCGCCATCTAAAGGCATAATCAGAGAAAATTTTGACCCTGTAAGTATTGCTTTATCATATCAAAATGCCGGAGCTAGTGCTATATCAGTGCTTACAGATGAAAAATTTTTCCAGGGATCAATCCAGTATTTGAAAGATATAAAACAAGTAATTAATTTGCCTGTTTTAAGAAAAGATTTTATCATTGACCCGTTTCAAGTTTATCAAACGAGATTAATAGGAGCTGATATTATACTTCTTATTGTTTCAGCACTTGAATTTCCCGAATTACAGAAATATTATAACCTGGCAAAAGAAATAGGACTTGATGTATTAGTAGAAGTACATAACAAAACAGAGATGGAACAAGCTTTACAATTAGGAGCCAGAATTATAGGAATTAATAATAGAAATCTGGAAACTTTCGAAGTATCGCTAGATAACACAATAAATCTCATTCAAAATAGAGTATTTCCTGATAAATTTATAATTAGCGAGTCTGGTATCAATAATAATTCTGATGTAATCTTCCTAAAAAATAATGAAGTATCAGGAATTCTTGTCGGTGAAAGTCTAATGCGACAAGAAAACATCGAAAAAGCTGTTCTCAATTTATTACAGAGTTCCTAGTAGATTGTTTCAAAAGCTATGATGATTATTGCAGGAGGTTATGTTATTGGAGGAGCCTATGCACCATGTCAATTTGAAGGTGACACAGTCACTTATTTAAGTCATCAATTATTCCAGTGAGGACTTAATTATGTGCGTTAGCACCAGCGACGGAAATAATATACCCTCCTTAACTTTTGAAATAATCCACTAATACTCGACATATTAGTTTTGCGACAGAGTACTCGCAGATTTTTATTTAAATAAAAATCATAACTAAACCAAATATATGTTTACTTATATATGGTTTATCATTTAATTTAGTAAAGTAACGTTATTATATTGCTGAGAATTATGATTGAAGATATCAAAATTTTTGACATAAATACCAAGAAACATAACCCATTTGGTGCATCTGCAGAAGAACTGCTTGCAAATGCCATTGACGAAGCGGGTCTGGTTAAATTAACTACTACAATCAATAGCTAATTAGCTATAGATTTATGCAAATCATTTGATAATAAAAGAGCAAGTTATAAAGAACTAACAAAGCTAGGCAATTTGCTAATTACAAAAAACGTAATCTCTACTGATCAACTTAAAGAAGCCCTTGAATACCAGAAAGAAAATCCCGATATAATGATTGGGAATATTCTTTTAAATCTTCAACTTTGCACTTTAGAAGATATAGAAAAATGTATTAATGCTCAATCCAAACTCCGTGAAGATATGAAAGCTATATATTAACTGCATTTTGTGACTGGTTTAACCCAATAATTCATGGGATCAACAGGAACACCATTAATATAAAGTCCCCAATGCAAATGTGGTCCTGTTGCAAAACCTGTTGAGCCAACTTTTCCTATTAGCTGATCCTGTTTTACAATTTGACCTGGCTTAACATCAATTTTTGACATATGCAGATAAATTGAACTCACTCCCTGTCCGTGATCTATGGCAACGGTTCCACCATGGAGTCTAAACTGTTCACCGATCAAGACTTTACCACCAGCTATTGACCTTATTGCTCTACCTTGTGGAGCTTTAATGTCTATCCCTTTATGATAATTTCCTGAAGGTTTACCATTATAATACCTATTTAATCCATAAATTGAGATTATACAACCATCAGTAGGACTGTTGAATGGAGGATTTGACCAATAAGGATTATCTGTTAGCGTATCTTTAAACTTTTGAACTTTATTTAACTCGTCTTGAGTTGCACCTAAGCCACCACCTTTACCTGAAACTCTAATATTTTGTATTGGAAATTTAGATGCAGCAAGAGTTATTTTAGTTTCATCTTTTAAATAACCTGTTTCATCATTTAACGCTATTTTATAAGTTCCGGGTTTATCAGTGGCATCAAATCCTATTAAACCTCTATAAGTATTTTCTCCCTGTTTATAAAGTTTTATTTTTTTACCACTATGAAGTAAATAGGGATTCAACAGCTTTTTATCAGATTTTACTTCTATTATGGCAGTTTGTCCTTGTTTAAGATTATTAAAAGGTTTTACAGATATTTTTTTGGGTTCAAAGAGCTCAGAAACCTCATCATTAACATTATTTAACCCTAAAGAGCCTACCATTAGAAACATTGATAAAACAATAGTTGAAATAAAAATTATTAATCTCATTTATCCTCCTCTAATACAAATCCTGTCATTGCGAGGTGGCTAAGCCACAGTCACATCGTCAACAATCTTTATTTAATATACAAGGATCATTGATGATATGTTTGTGCCTCTGGCACCGTGGCAATCTCAAATCATAAACTTATATACGTAACAATTTGAGTTTATATATTCTTATTTTTATAATATCATCATTATTAATGTGACAAGTAAATACAATATATAGAATGACAAAACCACCATGTTTATAGATAAATCAAAAATTAAAATAATATCAGGAGCCGGAGGAAACGGTGTAGTAGCCTGGAGAAAAGAGAAATACATTCCTAAAGGAGGCCCTGCGGGCGGTGATGGCGGAATTGGCGGAAGCGTTTATATAGAAGCTGATGAAAGCTTATCTACATTGCTGGACTTTAAATATAAATCCAGATTTCTAGCACAAAATGGTGAACCAGGTAGAAGCAAAAACCAGCACGGAAAAAATGGTGACGATGTTTATATAAAAGTTCCAGCCGGAACAATAGTAAGAGATATTAATAGCAATAAAATAATAGGAGATCTGGTACTCCATGGAGATAAAATTCTTGTAGCTTCAGGAGGAAGAGGCGGCAGAGGAAATGCCAGATTTGCAACTTCTATAAGAAGAGCCCCTCAATTTTGTGAACCTGGAGAACCAGGAATTGAAAGAGATATTGAACTGGAACTTAAATTAATTGCTGATATAGGACTTTTAGGACTTCCTAACGCAGGAAAATCCACATTAATCAGCGTAATTAGCGCAGCAAAACCTAAAATCGCAGATTATCCATTTACAACATTAACTCCAAATCTTGGCGTAGTTAAAAAACCAAGTGGAGATGGCTTTGTTGTTGCCGATATACCAGGTCTGATTGCAGGAGCAAGCCTCGGTGCAG
>MFRQ01000019.1:3918-5179 GCA_001784615.1 Candidatus Melainabacteria bacterium RIFOXYA2_FULL_32_9 | reverse complement strand
TCAAAAATTATGGGGGAAAATTAATAGAAACTCCTCAAGTCATAGCTTTAAATAAGATCGATGCAGCAGACCCGGATAAAATCAGCTCCACTGAAGAACACTTTAAGAATGAAGGTAAAGACGTTTTTATAATTTCCGCTGCAACCGGAGAAGGGGTTCAGGATCTTGTTAATTATTTAATTAAAAAAGTAGATGAAATACCTCCACCAACGCTTGAAATTGATGTAGAAGAAGATCATGTGGCTTATGATCATGATGACAGCGGATTTATGGTATATAAAGAGAAAAAAACCTATGTCGTAACCGGTGGAAGAATAGAACGACTTGTATCTGTAACAGATCTAAGAAATATAGAAGCTATTTGGAGATTACAGAATATATTAACATCAATGGGAGTGCTTAAAGCACTTAAAGAGGCAGGCATAAAAGATGGAGATCTAGTCAGGATCGCAAATTATGAGTTCGAGTATTATGCGAACGAGATAAGAGAGGTACACGATGAAGGATAAGACATTTTTAATGATTCCCGGGCCAACCCCAACACCGGAAAGTGCACTTTTAGCAATGGCAAAACATCCTATAGGTCATAGAAGTCCCGAATTTTCAGCTATTCTTAAAGAAGTATTTCAAGATTTAAAATGGTTATTCCAGACTAAAGAAGATGTATTTGTCTATACTTCAAGCGGTACCGGAGCTATGGAAGCCGCTATTTATAATCTCGTAAATCCTGGAGATAAAGTGCTTTGTCTTATCATAGGCAATTTTGGAGAAAGATGGGCAAAAATTGCTGCATCAAAAGGAGCTATAGTAGAAAAAATAGAAGTTGAATGGGGAAAAGCAATTGACCCGGTAGTCCTTAAGAAAAGACTTGACGAAGATGTTAATAAAGAGATAAAAATAGTTACTTTGACCCACAATGAGACATCAACAGGCGTAACTAATGATGTAAAAACTCTAAATGATATTATTCAAACTCATGGAGCTTTATCAGTAGTTGATGGAATTACAAGTATCGGAGCTATTGAATTTAAAATGGATGAATGGGGTGCTGATGTTATAGTTTCAGGAAGCCAAAAGGGTTTTATGATTCCACCGGGACTTGCTTTCCTGGCCTGTAGTCAAAAAGCCTGGAAAGTTTATGAACAATGCAAATATCCTAGCTTCTATTTCAACTTTGGTGCATATAAGAAAAACGCTCAAGATGACACCACACCATATACACCTGCTGTTTCATTAATAATAGCTTTAAGAGAAACTTTAA